>JBARKD010000876.1:0-18221 GCA_049800615.1 Acidobacteriaceae bacterium
GAGCAGGCTGGCATCTCCGAAGGTCAAGCCGCCGACATCTTTCTTCGGTGTGCGTGTGCCAGCGTGATCCCACGGGCCGATGATCAGGTAATGTTGTGCCTTGGATGTTTCGGTGCCGTATTTCATATGGCTGCGGTAGTAAGTCATTGCGCCGGCCTGGTCCCCATCGTAGCTGCCAGTGATGGTAAGGATGGGCACGTGGATGGCGCGGTACTGCTCGGGAGAGATCGCCAGACTTTGCCAGACTGAGTCCACGGCTGGATGGCTCACCCACATCTGGAAAGTCGGGGAAGGGTTGCCCACGATCTGGTCGAGCTCCTTGAATGGCCGGTGCTGCAGATAAAGCTCGGTGAACTTCGCGATCCAAAAGGAAGATTCGCCGAAAAGACTTTCGTTACTGGTAACACCGCTGGTGAAGGTGAGCCACTGCATGTCATAGGGGCCAAATATGTTCTTGGTCATGGGAAAGTCCACGCCGGCGTGCGCGGAGGCGACCGGAACAATCGTGCCTAGATGTTCCGGCGCTTCGCGCAATGTCATCCACTGGTCAAAGCCCGCGTAGGATCCACCCCACATCGTAACTTTGCCATTCGACCAGGGCTGGCGCGCCAGCCATTCGACAACGTCGTGGCCGTCATGCGGCTCCTGCAGAAAGGGCTCGAACTTCCCGTCTGAGTTGCCGCGCCCACGCACGTCCACTATGGCGAACACGTATCCATGTTGGGCAAAGTAGTAGGCGCGCGAGTGATAGCTGTCGCTAATGTAGGGTGTTAGTTCGAAGATCACCGGCAGAGGATCTTTCTGCTCATGCGGACGGTAGACGGTGGCGTTCAGGCGTACGCCGTCGCGCATTGGGACCTTAACGGCCCACAAAAGGTCGACTGCATTGGGAGCGTCGGACTTCCTGTCGGATGTCTGGGCATGAGTAATCAGACAAAACGCGATCAGTAGCGGAGCAAGCATTTGGCAACTGCGCATGAGCGGACCTCGTGAAACGCGCGCGTAGTCTAACATCGGAAGCCAGAGAATAAATTGAATTCGCTTTGGTAGGGATGGGTACCCCTACCTAGGATGCGTGCACGTGCGCTAACTGAACCCGCTGGGACTGAAGGTCGGCTGGTCCTGGTTGCCGACGACAACGCCGACATGGTACCGTTTTCCGCCCGAGAACTACTCGTCCGGGTAGGGGCGAAGCTACAGCTCGCCTGGACGAGGGGCGAGCGCAGCGAACGGGAGCTTCGCCGGATCCTTGACCTCACGCCTCTGCACATCATCGAATTCGGGCCTGATGGCAGCCGTCTTTATAACAACCAGGCCGGGCTCGATTATCACGGTCTCATGTTTGAGGAGTGGCAGCGCGCTGATCTACAGATACTGTGTCATCCACGCGATGCGGAACGTCTGACGCGCGAACAGCCACACGGATTCCTCAGAACTTTTCCGGGAGATCGCCTTCCGAAGCGATCTCCCGTACTTTAATTGCTCCCTGCTGATACCGGCGGGCAAGCGCCATCGTCGCTTGTAGCGCATAGAGACATTTTTGTTGAGATTTTCAATCCTGTACCCTTTCGACCACGTGTCGTCTGGCACGCCCGCGATCCGACTTACAGTCCTGAAGTCTGGTAGCGCAAGACCGACAGAGCCAACCGGTATTCATATCCGGCCTGCGCGTTTCCGATCTCAGCCTGCGTCTGCTGTAGCTGTGCCTGGCTCAGTTCTACAATCGAACTGAGACCTAGCCGGTATCGTGTCTGGGCAAGATCGAGCGCCCGGTTCGCCTGCGCCAGCAACTGCTCGGTCACGCTCACGCGATCGAATGCCGTGCTTGCGGCCAGCCAGCTTGTGCGTACGTCTCGCGAGATGCGATTTCGCAGATCGAGCAGGCGTTGCCGAGCGGCCTGGGCGCGCAAGTCCGCTTCGTGAGACTTCGCGGTGTAGAGGAATCCATTGAAGATGGGAATCTGCACATTCACTCCCACAGCAGCGTAGGGTCCATAGACGCGATCATCACGGACCGGAGAATCTCCAAAAGCTCCGAGCGCACTGATCGTCGGATACATCTGGTCATGCTCTGCTCTGTGCAGTTTCTCGGCGGACTCCGACTGGAATTCCAGCGCAAGAATCTCGGGACGCTTGGCAAAAGCGTCGGCGATCAGCGGCTCCACGTCGGCGGGGGGCGGGGCGAGAGGGTCGGTGTCGTTTACAAGCTCGAATGATTCGAGAGTGGCGTATCCAAGGATCGCCGAAAGGGCGGCTGCGGAAGCCTTATCGTTGTTCAGCGCGTCCAGGTATAGCAGCTTCGCCTGCGCCAGATTCACGTTGGCAAAGCTCAAGTCCAGATCTGACTTTAATTTGCTTTTTGTGAGAGCGGAAACTTGATCCGACAGCAATTGCCGCGATGCTACGGTCTGCTCCGCTACCTGCAGCACGGCGTGTGTTTCGAGCGCGTTGTAAAAAGCCTGGTCCACGGCCAGTAAAACGTCCTGCTTCGTAGCGGCTGCGCTCTGTTCGTCAGCCCTTGCCTGAAGACGCGCGCCGGCAACCAGGTTCGTGGTGTGTCCAAAATCAGTGATGAGCTGGCTGAGCGTAGCTCCACCGGCGGCTCGGGTGTAGACGATTGAATTGTTCAGTCCTCCAGCGGTGATGCGGCTGTTGTCCCGAGCGTCCACCGCGGTCAAGCTGGCATCGGATTGCGGCCAGAGACTTGAGCGTACTTCCCGCGTCACCTGCCCCGAAGCTAAAGCATTCAGGCGGGCGACCGAGATTGCGGGATTATTCTTTAGCGCAATCGACTCGGCGTCTTTCACGCTTAGCCTTATCAGGCTCGAGGAGGGCGAGCTCTGAACGCTGGGCGCTGACTGCGCCAGACTTTGAATTGAAAGCGCCAGAATGCCAAGTAAAAACGCTACACTCCGTGTCATGCCGGTTGTTCCCCTTTATTCACATTTTTAATGCTTTCATTCTCATCTTTGCTGTGAACCATGAGATAGACCGCAGGCACAAGGAAAACGGTGACCACCACCGAAACCGCGAGGCCGCCGATCACGGCGCGCGCCAGCGGAGCGTACTGTTCGCTGCCCGTCTCCAGGCCAAGCGCCATGGGAAGCATGCCCAGCAAAGTCGCAAGCGAGGTCATGAGAATCGGGCGCAGCCTGATCTTGCATGCCCGCACCAGCGCCTCCTGCAGCGCGAAGTCCTCTTTGCGCAACTGCCGCACAAACTCGACAATCAAGATGCTGTTGGAAACGACGATTCCAGTCATCATGATCACTCCCATCAGCGACATGATGTTGAAGCTGCTGTGGGTGAGCCAAAGAATCAACACGACTCCCGACAATCCTGGAGGAATCGCAACCAGAATGATGAGCGGATCGATGAAAGAAGCGAATTGCGCCATCAGAACCAGGTAGACCAGCACAATGGCCAGGACCAGACCAATGGAAAAGCGCTTGAACGATTCCTGCATGCCGACCACCGATCCGAGTACCTCGACCCGGATGTTTTCCGGTAACGTCAGACGGCTGACGATGACGTTGACTTCGCGATTAATTCCACCTAACGCCTCGCCGGCGGGCATCACATAGATGTCGATGACGCGCTGCAGTTGATAATGGTCGACTTCGGTCGGCGTGTTCATCGTCGTTATATCGGCCACGGATTGCAGAGGCGTGTAATTCTTGATATTCGGAGCACGCAAAGGGATTTGTTTGAAATCCTCCATGCTCATGTTCTCAATCTGCTTATCGAAGTACTGCACAGTGAGCATGTAGTTGTTCCCCGTCTTGGGATCGATCCAGTAGCTCGGTTCGATCATGCCGTTGGAAGTCAGGGCGGTGATAACGTTGTCCACCACTTGTTTGGGCGTAAGTCCAATCAGGCTGGCGCGTTCGCGATCGATGTTTAGCTGCAGTCCGGGATAAAGAAGGTTTTGGGGAATCAGCACGCTACTCACGCCCTTGCGGCTTCGGATCTGTTTGGCGATGTTCGCCGCCACTTTATAAGCGTCGTCGAGATCGTTGCCTCTCACTTGGACATCGATGGGCGCCGGTAATCCCAGGTTGATTACGGCGTCGACCAATCCGCCCGCCTGAAAATATGTATCTAGTTCGGGCAAATCTTCGGCTAGTTTGCGGCGGACGCGCTGCATATACTCGTAGCTACCGAACTTGTGGTCTTCCTTCAAGCTCACCTGGACGAACGCAGTATCCATAGACGAATTGCTGGTGTAGATGGCGGAGAGATCGGGCGTAATCCCGATATTAGAGACGATCATGCCCAGATCGCGGGGGCCGATCACCTGGCGAATATCGTTTTCGACACGCGCGATGTATTGATTCGTGACCTCAAGCCGGGAGCCGCTCGGCGCCTTGATGTTGATCACGAACTGGCCCGGATCGGTGCGAGGAAAGTAAGCTGTCCCCACGAAGGGAAAAATTCCCGCGAGGACCACGGCGATGCCGACGGCAATCCACGCCACGGTTCTTCCCGGCCGGGCCAGAGCGCGAGTCACCCAACGCTCGTAAAGATCCAGGAGCTTCTGGAATCGCCAATTGAATCGATCAATGAACCTGCGGAAAAGCGATCGCGAAGCGGGCTTGTTCTCCGACTCGTCATTAATCTCCTTCTCGACGTCCTCTACATGGAGGAAGTGCGCGCAATAAAGCGGCACCACCGTCATGGCAAAGATATACGAGGCAAAAATAGACAGGACTACGCCCAGCGCGAGGTCGATGAACAGATACCGGCTGACGCCGTAGAACAAGGTTACGGGGAAGAACACGATCGAAGTGGTGGACGTGGCCGCCAGCACTGCCAGCGAGACCTCCATCCCTCCCTTTTCCGCAGCTACCGCCGGAGGTTCGCCGATTTCCATGTAACGAAAAATGTTTTCCAGCACGACCACCGAGTCGTCGATCAGCCGTGAGAAAGCCAGTGCCAAGCCGCTCAGGAGCATCACATTGATCGAACCGCCCATGGCATTTATGAGCAAAAAACACACTAAAGCGGAAAGAGGAATCGACAGCAGTACAGCAACCGTGGCGCGAGGGCTACCCAGAAAAATGAGAATCATGATGCCCGTCAGCAGCAGTCCAATTCCGCCTTCCTTCATCACATTCTTGATGGCGCTCTTGACAAAGATGGACTGGTCAAAAACAACCGCCGTCTTGAGCGACTTCGGAATATCCAAAAGGTTTTTTGTCGCCGCTTTGATTCCATTCACAATCGTGATAGTGTTGCTGTCGCCGCCCTGCTTTAGAACAGGGATGTAAACCGACTGCTGTCCGTCGATACGGACGATGTTGGTCTGAATCGCGCCTGAGTCCTTGGCCTCCCCTACATCGGCAACCATCACCGACGCGTTGCCCACGGTCTTCAGCGGTATCCGGTTAATCTCAGCTACGTCGGGCAATTGCGCATTGGCATAGATGTTGTAATCTCTGGGACCGATGCGGACATCCCCAGCGGGAAGAATCAGGTTGGAATCATTCACCGCACGAACCACGTCCATCAGGCTAAGCTGGTGCGCCTCCAGCTTGACCGGGTCCACATAAACCATAATCTGGCGATAACGCCCGCCAAAAGGCTGGGGCACAGAAGCGCCGGATACGTTCGCGATCTGGTTGCGAACCTGGAATTGGGCCAGATCCTTCAGCCGGGTTTCGTTGAGGCCTTCGCCTTTCAGCGTTACCAAACAAACGGGAAGGCTCGATGCATCAAAGCTTAGTACTACGGGTGGCAGAGTGCCGGGAGGCAGGCGCCGAAGGTCTGCCATCGCCAGGTTCGCGATATTGCTGAGAGCGGCGTTGGCGTCGCTGCCCGGCTTGAAGTAGATCTTGATCAGGCTCACGCCGGTTAGAGAGCGGGACTCGATGTGGTCGATGTTGCTGCCGAGAGTAAAAAAGCGCTCGAACGTGTCGGTAATGTCGGCCTCGACTTGTTCCGGCGGCATCCCGGCGTAAAAGGTCGCAACCACCACTACCGGAATCTTGATGTGCGGGAACAAATCCACCGGCATCCGAGCCACCGTCGTCACGCCCACCACGGCGATTACCAGACAGAGCATGATCACGAAGAACGGGTTCTTCAGAGCGAATCTCGGCATTACTTTCGCTCTCCTGTCTGGCCTTCACTCGCACCTGCGGGCGCTGACTCCAACTTGGGTTTCACCGCCTCGCCGACCTGGTAGTCGGACTGACCTGCGCTGATCACTCGCTCCTTCTCCGAAAGGCCGTGAACGATCTCCACGGTGGTGGAGGTTTGCTCTCCTAATTCAACGTTCCGTTTCTGCACGCGATTCTGACCGTCCACGACAAGCACGTAATGGCCGTTCTTATTGCCTTCCTGAACCACGGCCTGGACGGGAACTGTGAGCGCGCCCATTTTTCCCTGCAACGCAAGCTTCACCTCGGCGTACATGCCTGCGGTCAGAGTATCTTGCGGATTCTCCACGTCAATCTCTGTGTGCATAGTTCGGGTCTCGTCATTGACTGCGTCAGCGAAGCGGGACACACGACCCTGGAAGTCTCGATTCAAATCGAGAACATGGACCTGCACTGTGCTGCCCAAATGAATCATCGGTACGGCGGATTCGGGAACCGGAATCTCCAACCGAAACAGGGACCACTCCGCGAGTTGCACTACGGGCTGCGATTGCGTCTCAGACGAGGTTCCGGCTGAGATTAAGGCGCCGGTGTCGACATACCGTTTGGTGACCACGCCCGCGAAGGGAGCTGTGATGTGCGAATACGCCTGCAAGGCCGACAGGCGCTCCAGCGTGGCTTGTGCCATCGCGAGCTGGTTCTGCGATTCAGCCAGGGCCGCGCGATTGCTGTTGATCTGCGCGTCCGTCTCTTTATCTTTCGCCAGAGCATCATCCAGTTCCTGCTCGGCGATCAAGCCCGGACGCGTCTCCGAGGCCTGCGCCAGCCGGGTATATGCCGCATGGTACGCGCGGTGCGTAGACTCCGCTCGTTCGATTTCACTTTGGGCGCGGCGAATCGCATCTTGACTGCGCCGAATGTCCGCCTGGGCACCCATGACCTGTGCATTCAGCTCCGGCACCTCGAGAATGGCCAGCACTTGTCCCGCTGTGACTTTGTCCCCGACATCCACAAAGATTTGGCGGATGTAGCCTGCCACCTTGGCGTGAACGTCGACTTGCTGGAACGGACGGAATTCGCCGGTGAGAGTAATAACGTTTTCGAGTGGACCACGGATGGCCAGCACAACCGGCGCGACCCGTAGTGGCGACTCCTCGGCCTTTTTGTCATCCGCATCACCGAACGAAT
The DNA here is from genome assembly GCA_049800615.1 of Acidobacteriaceae bacterium. Taxonomy (GTDB): domain Bacteria; phylum Acidobacteriota; class Terriglobia; order Terriglobales; family Acidobacteriaceae; genus PALSA-350. The sequence goes on from JBARKD010000876.1 coordinate 7,290, forward strand.
GCATGAGCAGCGTGATTGCAATAACTACGGTGAGCGCTACAACCGCTCCACCCACTATGTGTCTGCGCTGTAGCGTCATTTTTTCATTCTAAATCTGCATACCTGAGACCGGTGAAGAAAGTCCTCACCCCGGCGAAAGAGCAGCCAGCTCACGCGCCAATCAGTGACTAAGTTGGAGTTCAGTTGGAGCGACTACCCTTTGAATGAAGGAGGAAAAGTCAGCAGGTGGGAGGTGGTCGATTGTAGAGATTCTCTTCGAGAAGAAGAGTTGGAAGAGGCGGGCCGGTCGGCGCCACACGGGGATAAAACGTGGGAGCCTGTGCCACCGCGAGCGTCGCTACTGGGGCAGCCCAACGAATCGCATCGCGATCCATATGCTGCCGCATAGCCTGCAGCGAGCTGGACTGGATCGTTGTGGAGTTGGAAGTTGTCTCGTCGAAAGTCCGCGTAGCCAGCGTAACGAAAAGCGAAAACATGACAACGCCGACCAGCGCCCAGCGCCACCACGGCACCGGACAAGGCGAAACGTCTCTGGTTTCCGCATTTCCCATAACAACCTCAAAGCTAATCATACACACGGCGTGCCCAGAAGCAAGGTTACTGTCATCAATCGAACGGATGTGATTCCTTGATCAGTACTGAAGCCATACTAGCGGCTCCCCGTTACAGATGCGCGAGGAAGTATGCGAAGCGCCGAACGCATCTTCCAAGGTGGCGGACATCATCGTATTTGACCAAGACGCAAAAGTATGGTTTCGAGGGGGGCGCGCGATCCTAAGATCTCGCCCGCCGCTTCGGCGGACGAACCTTATTTAATGCTTGTCGCAGGTCGGCAATCAGGTCTTCTGGGTCTTCGATCCCAACCGAGTAGCGGATGAGAGCCTCGGGAATACCGCTCGCTGCGCGCTCTTCGTTTGTCGACTCGACGTGGCTTGTGGTCGAAGGAGGACCGACAACCGTCTCGACCGCACCGAGATTCGCCGCTAAATGTGCGTAATGTAGACGTGGAAGAAAAGCTTTTACGGAATCGAAGCCGCCTTTGATGGCAAAGCTCAGAACCCCTCCAAACCCGCGCATTTGCTTGCGAGCAATTTCATGATGTTCATGGGATTCCAACCCCGGATAAAAAACCTCATTTACACGAGGGTCTGACTTCAAGAATCGCGCGATCTTGAGTGCACTCTCGTTCTGTCGTGCAATCCGGAGATGCAGAGTTTTCATTCCGCGAAGCAGCAGGTATGCGGACATGGGATCGAGACATGCACCGGTGATCTCACGAAAGTGATAAATGCGCCTTATGAGATCCGCCCTACCGCACACCACCCCGCCGAGAGCATCCGCGTGACCTCCTAAGAACTTTGTGGCACTGTGAATGACCAGATCGGCACCAAGTTTCAGGGGTTGCTGATTGATGGGCGTGGCAAGGGTATTGTCCACAATCGTCAGGGCACCGCAACGGCGAGCTGCGCTGGACAACCGAGCGAGATCAACAATTTTCACCGTGGGATTGGTCGGGCTCTCGAGGTACACCGCGTTGCACCCACGATCAATTGTCGATTCGATCGCCTTCTGATCGCCTGTATCACAGAGCGAGACCTTGATACCGAATCGAGGTAGGAATTCAATAAACAGTTTGTTAGTTCCGCCGTAGGTGTCCTTAATGGACACAACGTGATCGCCTGGAGACAGGAGTGTAAACAGCGTATTACTGATCGCAGCCATGCCGCTCGCAAAACTGGTGGCGGCTTGAGCGGTCTCCAGGTCTCTTACCTTTTCCTCGAATGCAGCTACGGTCGGGTTTGTATTCCGGCTATAAATATGGCCGGGCGTCTTTCCTTGAGCCACATCGAGCCACTCGTTGACATCGTGGTAGCCGAACGAGACGCTAAAGGCGACCGGAATTTGAGTGGCACGCTCCCAGGAATTGCCATTCTCGCCAGCCCACACTCCTCGTGTCCCAAGTCCCGTGTGGTCTTTTTGTTCACGGCGTCGATGCACGGAAATAGTGCCTCCGGGTTTGGTCGGTTTAACCGAGAACTAACTTTGCAAGGGCGGCCACGGAGCGGCAGGAGATTCCGGGAGTGGTTACCTGGTCACGCTGAAAGTCGTCCAAGGATGCGAGTCCATATCCCGCTGTAGAGATTGCTCCCAGGAGAATTCCGGGTGTGCGCGCAAATGCTCAGTCGCCTTGAAATCCATACCACAGGCGTGACCAGCGGCTGCTGTAAAACTCATCTCTGCCGCCAAGCTTGCGTCGGCAGCCTTGTTCTGGACAGCCCCAGCGACTCCATAAGGCGGCTGCCAGCCCTCCGAGCCTCGTGGTGAAAGGTCGATGTGCCCGTCCAGCGTGCGTTCGTCCGCATCTTCTTTATTTTCGAACGTATCGTAGTGGTCAGCCAGAAATCGCTGCGCTGCCGCGACATCAATTTGGCCTTTATTCTCGGCCATCAGCTGTTCCCAGCGCAGGTGACGGGCGTTGGCGCTCGCGCTCATATCATGAGGATCAAAATCCGTCTCTTCACGGATCAGTTTCGCGCTGATCGGAAAATTCGAGCCCACAAAATATCCGTCGCTTTTCCGCTCCAGCGTAACGTTCTTTAACCCTAGTTCGAGGCGACCGATTTCATTCTTCCGGACGTCAGCGATCAACCAAGTATTGGCGTAGCCGCCGTTATTACCCTGCTCCATGGTGTGCGTGAAGTCATCGATGGAGGTGGAATACTGCGCTGCCTTGCGCGCCCGCACAAACTCCGGAATGCCATCTGGGTCGTAGCCGGAGAAGTGGCCGATGGTAGTTTCTGTAATGACAATTCCGGCCGAGTTCATCACGAAATCGTCCGCACTGTGAATGACGCCCGGCAGACCATCCATGAGCATGCGGTTGCCCTTGGCGGGAACAATGTCGTAAATGATTGTCCAACGCTCTCCGTCCAAATATTGCGTCCAGTTGTTGTGAGCAATAACCACCTTTCCATCTTTCGTATAGCTGCCGGTCGCAACAAAGGCGCTGCAATGCTCGGGAACAGCTCGCGAAGCCGAGGTCTTGATCCCATGCTGCTTGTCATATTGCTTGACGTAATAGTCCCACTCTTCGGCAGCATTCAACGCCACCACATCCCACAGATCGATCTTCACGCCGTGCGCATTAACGCCATCAGTGATTCCCTGCAACTCCTCTCGATATTCCTGCTCAATCTGAGGCCACATCATGTGCTGCGCCGCGTCGCGGAAAAACTGCCAGTCCTTCTTGCTATCGTGTGTCTGTTCGAGCCTTACGACTCTCACTGCGTCGTCAACCTCCGGCGCCAGCAGGTAGCCGTTCTGAAAGCCAATTTGGTGCGGCGTGCCGTGGAGATGCACGAACGTCCACCCATTTTTCTGGGGCCGTCGGAAAGCACCATTCAATTCAGTTTCCGGTGCACCCGCATGAAGGAAGGGGATAGGCGAGAAATAAAGCAATAGTCCGATCAACAGAAATCCAGCCAAAACCAACCATCGGCGCATCAGGGACTCCACGGTCATTAGAATTCGGGGAAAATTCGCGGGAACAAATGGCGAGTCTAACACAAAGGTGGAACTCGCCGGCGAACGAGATCCCGTAATCTCGGCTCGGCTCTGTCATGGTGGCGTAAAGAGCAAAGAGCAGTGAGCACACGATCGCGAAATCACTTGAGGGGACTACGGTCCGGAGCGCTCGCTCGCGCTCCGGCGGGCGAACAGTCACGTGCGAACCAAATTGGCGCAGGGAACCTTATTCGCCCTGCCTGCACCCCCGTCCAACTGAGGTCAACACGGCGTTCTTGGACGCAATGTGACACTCATAGAACCCGCGGTCCGAATCGAACAATGTGTAGTTTTGCGAGCTCGACGCGGGACTCACGTCCGTAGTATTCAACTCGTTCGTGAGCAAGTTGAAGTAGATGGGAAACCCATCGAAAGAGACCAGCTTGCTGGTGTTGTGTTTCTGAGTGAACGCCTGCGTGTAGCCGAAGGGAGAGCTGCTCACGGGATAGATCAAGTCAGCCGTGAACGGAAAGCTCCACAGTTCACTGGTCGTGAACCTCCCTGCCGCGGTCGATACTGTGGTCTCGGAGGTGAGGCTCGTCTGCAACGCAGTGTTCTGGTCGAGCACCGTGAAATTGACGGTATCGAAATCGATCTTCTCTGTGCTCGAAAAGTTCTGCTGCTGCGAGACTGAAGTGGCAACCCTTCCGTGGGAGGTGTTGACGTATCCGGCGATCGTATATTTCCGGTTGGAAGTTACGTTGATGGTTCCGGTGACCGTGCCCGTCCCGCGTAGTTTCTCTGTTACCACCGGATTCGGGCCGGTCAATGTGTTGTTCGTGACCGCGCCCGTGATTTGCCTGGTCCCGGGGTCGAGGAAGAGCAAGAGCGATGCCGACGCCAGGAAATAGCTGTCGTCGTTGAACACGCTCAACGCGATGGTGTGGGGTTCGCCGTTGCTCAGAAGACCAGCGAAAGGCGAAAGGTTTACCCGATAGGGCACAAAGTCGAGAGTCTGGACCCCGGGGATCGGCACCCAGTCGTCAGGCAGATCTCCGGTGAAGACCCAGGGAGAAGTGGGAGCGATGCCTGCCGGCTGTCCGTCAATGGTGACCTCAGTCTCGCGGAAATTTGTGTTTCCGCATCCGTAGACGTCGTTGATGCTGCTCAGATTATTTGGGAAGCAGCCCCACCACGTCTCGTCGGTGGACTGGTTTTCGGTGGTCACGTCCAGATACACCTGCTCGGTATTGGTCGGCAGTGTAAACGTGGTCGTTAGCTGGTCGGTTGGCGACGACAGCGTAGCCGGCAGGTTTACTCCCCCGCTGCTGTTGGTTTGCACTAACGCAAGTACCTGGTCCGGCGGCCTCTGGTCGAGACCATGCCGGTCTTCACGATGGCCCTGCCGCGCTGGATAGAACTCGAGGTCCGCATTCACCGTAAATATTCCATTCAAGACAGTGTCGTATGGACTGGGGCAGTCCGTGGTGCAGTTCTGCAGAATCATCGTGCCCTGCTGGGGTGCAGAGAACAGTGCGCTGTAATCTGTGATGTCCCGCTCCACATGCCAGGCATTAGTGAGCGTGGACAATGGCTCGGGGGTCGTTCCGAAATAAAGGTTTACGTTTCCCAGGAAGAGGATCGCCGTTCGGTCGAACTGGATCCCCCCGTTCTCGCTGAAGTCCGCTTCCAGCACCACTTTCTCCCATGGACCGGAACAGTCCCGCGGCGGCGTAAATTCAAAAGTCTGATTGGATTCGGAAAAGAACGCGAACTGATAACCTGCGAAAAGTGGAACCACACAGGGTCGTTCGGGAGGCCGTTGCACTAGCGGGTCGGCCGTAACTGTGAATTGTGTGCCGATTTGCCGGTTCGTACTCTGGGCGAGGACCGTACCAGTTGAGATCAGTGATATTGTGAGCAGTCCCACAAATAGAAGTTTTCGCAAGCAGCGACGCCGGGGGGTCATAGCGGACTCCTTGTATCTCTTAATTAGTTGGGTGGCTCGGGCGGACCGTAGCCAAATCAGGGCTCCACTTATCGCATCGGCTTGAGGGGATTGTCAAGGATTTTGTGATTGAATTCAGCCATATCAATCATTTTTTTGCTCTATATGCAATATTATGCGCATTGTGGGATGTCGCCCAAAAAGCCCCCCAGGCCTCGCTTGTTTCACTAAATAGGTGGTTTGATCAAGGTGAGCACGATGACGCGATCTGCCTCATCGATCTTGGGCTGCGGAAGTTTTAGAACGACGCCGTCCGCATTTTGGTCAAAAGACACGGGCGCGGCGTCGAGCAGTGAGTGAGCTTCAATCACTTTGCTTGTGATCGGCGGCAGCGCGAGTAACGGGGCGTGCCAGCTAAGAATGTGCACGTATATCTTATTGTTCTTCTGAGTCGTTACTCCCCATTCGCCAGGAGAAATAGGGCCTCCACGGGTTCCATAGATCGACTCTCCGTATTTTGAGAGCCACTCGCCGACCGCGGTGAGCCGCGTGACAAATTCTTGCTGAATCTCTCCGTTGGGCATGGGGCCAATGTTCAGCAGCAGATTTGAATTATCGCCCGCGGCGCGTACCAGCCTTCGCTCCAGTTCTGCGGGACTTTTGTATTTACTGTCCGTAATATTGAATCCCCATGAGTCGTTGAGTGTATCGCAGCTTTCGAGCGGCAGTTGGTTGCTGACGTTAGTTGTATTGAATCCAGCTGTATTCTGACCGGGAAGATCGCGTTCGAAGACCTGAACATCCTCGCCCGGTTTCGGGCTCTGATGATGGTTTGGGATAATCAGTGCGGCTGGTTGCAGCTGATGAATGAGTGCGTACGTCTTGGCGAGGTGCCAGTCGGCATCCGGCTTGTCCCACATTCCATCGAACCAGATACCGCCAATCGTTCCGTAATTTGTGAGCAGCTCGCGCAACTGTCTATCCATGTAATCATCGAGGTATGAATTCCAATCACCGCGTTCCGGCCGGCCGTTGTCCCACGAGGTCGCGCCTCGCGGATAGTAGTCGGGGTTGTGCCAATCCAATTGCGAGTAATAGAAGAAAAGCTTGATTCCCTGGCGGTGGCATTCCTCCGCGAGCATTTTCAGCGGGTCCTTGTTGTATGGCGTCCGCTGAACGACATTCCAATCCGAGACTTTCGAATCGAACATTGCAAAACCATCGTGATGGCGGGAGGTGATGGTTATGTATTTCATCCCAGCGGCCTTTGCCAGAGCGACCCATGCCTTGGCATCAAATTTTGATGGATCGAAAAACAGGGGCAGGCGATTGTATTCATCGAGCTTCAGTGCGCGGTTATGAAAGACCCATTCGCCGTCGCCGAGAATGCTGTACACGCCCCAGTGAATAAACATTCCGAACTTGGCATCCTGGAATTCCCGGCGCGCCTGCACGTTCTCTGGGGCGGGCTGGTAATTTGTCTGGGCAACAGCAGCACAATTCGCGAGAATACCGCCGACCACAAGGGCCACAATCAGAGCACGTCCTGGGATCGTGAACTTCCATATCTTTGTCATATCTCGTTCCTCAATATTTCAGTGCGGCGTCTGGTTCATCTCTTCGACACGCTGACCGCCGGAGTTCGCGGGATACGCATCCAGCGCTGTTGCGCCTTCCGCATCTCCTTTCGCATCCAGGAATGTGATTTGCAAGTGCAGTGGCAGGGATGGTCCCGCGGCCCAGGTACCCCGGACAAGAACCGGTTGGCGGAGATCAGGTACCGGATCTTCGCCACGTGCGAGCAGGTTGCCGTCACGATCCCGAAGTTCCCATCGGATTACGCTGTCTGTAAACGGATAAGAAGGCATTTCCTCCAGAGGCCGGCCTGACAAGTCAACCTCGAACCCGACCCGGTCGCCTTTGTTGTCGTAGGTCCATTTTTCTTTCGAGAAGACGACGGGCCGATTTCTCTTCTCCCATACCCAGAAGGACGGGCGGCGTTGGCGGTATTCGTCTACCAACCCATGATCAACGTATCCCTCCGTGTGACCGGGCCATAGGTTTTGATGAGATTTATAATCCTGGTAGCACCAGAAAATCGCTCCTGCAACAAAATCAAATTTCTGAAATTGCTCGAGCTGGTTCTTGATGGTACGAATGCGCATCTTATCGGCGGAGGCGGAATCGGGTGAAAAGAGACCCGGATAGCCGAACTCCGAAATAATCACCATCTTCGTTGGATAATCGCGACCGATTTGCTGGAGCCGAGGGACAAGATCTTCTTGGTTACCGCTCCACGTTCCGAAATAGGCGTTCATCATAATGAAGTCCACATCGTTGGCGGCCTCTATTTTCGGATCCGGTCCCGCCGCGAGATCGTTATCGGCGTAGCTGACAAAGCGGCCGGGATCGAGTTGGTGAATCCAGTCGCGCATCGTATCGATATACGCGCGGCCGCCCTTCGTCGTGGCCTCACTCTCATTGCAAACGCTCCAGGCAAAGATGCTGGGATGGTTCTCATCTTCCTCGATCATTTCCTGGAACATTTGCCGGGCTAGTGAAATCACTTTGGGATCCTTCATCTGCGTTTCGGTGAACTGCCACATCGGAATTTCAGGAATCAGAAGAATTCCATGCCGGTCGGCATAGTCCAGAATCAGTTCGTGCTGCGGATAGTGCACGGGCCGAGTCAGCCGAACATGCAACTGCTCGAGCGCATCGTAATCGTTCTTGATGGTCCCCGCCGTTTCAGCAAGCCCTTCCCATGGCGAATCTTCGTGCCGCGTCATTCCCGTAAGACGTACCTGATCGCCATTCAAAAACAGATGACGGTCGCGGATTTCAACGGTTCGCAGTCCGAAACTGTTCTCGCATGTATCGAGGAGCTGGCGGTGTCCGTCACGAAGTTCCACGACCAGACGATAGAGGGCAGGATGGTCGAGGTTCCACAGCTCAGGGTGCTGGATCGGCAATTTGAGTTGAACCGCGGAAGGACCAGGAACAGCTGTAACGGTTGTTGTTTCGGGCTTGCCTATGACGGTTCCGCCAGGAGAGTAGGTGGTGGCAGTTATCTGAAAGGCCTGCTTGCCTCGCGAAAGGTTGTCGAGGAATACATTAGTCGTGACTTGAGCCTCGTGTGCTGTGATCGTACTTGTGATCCTCTGGCGCCGGATTAGCCCATCCTGGTTAATGGTGAGCCATACATCGCGCACCAAGCCGCCGTAATGCCACCAGTCGTACCAAATACGGTGACCTTCCCGCAGGCGAAGCGCGAACCCGGGTATGGTCTGCGCGGTAGGACGATTATCCAGTTCGACAGCGAGAAAGTTTTCGCCCGGACGCAGAGCGGAAGAAATGTCAAACCAGTAGGGCGTGTATCCTCCTTCATGCGCTCCCAACAGCTTGCCATTCAGCCAGACTCGGCTTTTGTAGAAAGTGGCTGCGAAATGTAGCTCAACGTGCTCGCCACGAACTGTAGGGCTCAAGGCCAGCGTTCGGAAGTACCACGCGACGCCCTCGTAGTCGTCATATTTGCCAATATTCCAGGTGTGCGGCACACGCACGACATCGGTTCCGCCAGGCAGGGCTATGTTCCATCCTTGCGTTTCGCCTTCTTCATTGCGATCAATACGGAAACGCCAGCTGCCGTTGAGATCTACCCTGGTTGACGCATGCAGGGGAACAGCCAGCATCGCCGCAAAGAGCAAACACAGCGTGACTCGAACGATCATGACATGAACGATCATGAGAAACGACAACCTTGTTGTCTTAACACAGGAGACTCCTCGCGCAACGTTGTCAAACTCGAATGACTCTGATTCCAATCCGGGTAAATGCCGCAATCATTTCATCGGAGGCGCCCGCATCCGTGACGAGCACATCAACATCCTCAATGGGACAGATTAAAGAGGGTGTGACGATTCCCAGTTTGCTGGAGTCGGCCACAACGACGACCTGCTTGGCTTGCTTGACCATCGCTCGAAAGGTGAGGGCTTCGTCTGATTCGTTGGTAGTTGTTCCGCGGCTGGCGTCGATGCCGGAAACGCTGAGAAAGAGTTTGTCGAGGAAGCTGTCACCGAGAAAATTGATAGCCGCAGCCCCGACCAGCGAAAACGACCAAGGCCAGTGCACGTAGCCTCCCGTTAAATGGATCTTGAGGCCCGGCATGTTGCAAAGTTCCATGCCGATATTCACTGCGTTGGTGACGATAGTGATGTTGCTGCGATGACGAAGGCTGCGCGCCACCCAAGTGCTGGTAGTGCCCGCCGTCAGACCGATGGTTTCCTTCTCTTCGATCAGTTCGGCGGCGGCCACGGCGATGTGGCGCTTCTCCTTCACAAAGCGATGCTCGCGGGTCTGGAACGCCGTGTCGTAGCGAAACGGCTCATAGAGCAATTCCTGCACTAGAGCCGCGCCCCCGTGTGTCCGCCGGATCAATCCTCTGGCTTCCAGACGCGTCAGATCTCGACGGATACTCGGAGCCGAAGCTCCCAGCGAAGTGATCAGCTCCTCCACCGTTACAGAGCCTTTCTGCAGCAACAATTTCAGAATCTGGTCGTTGCGGTGCTGTTGGCGAACAGACATTGAGCTATATCGTCAATAAAGTGTGGCTGGACTGCCATTGAAGACGGTCCACCACAGGGCAAAAGCTTACCATCCCAAGAGCATTTGGAGCAGATCTACTTGGTTGGCACGCAGACAAACGCTCGCCAACTATCACCCATTATGAGGATCTAGATCAAGATGCGTGATCGTTTTGTGCTTTAACGATCATTTTATTCTTGACAACGTCCCTGCCGAGGGACTTACATTTGTTGCGGACAGATTTTGTGAGAAGTCTAGACTGTCTGGCTCGGCTACGTCCACAGGAGCGACCTCTTATGAAACCGTTCTTCGGCTGTCTTTTCGGATGTGTCTACGTGGCCCTATTTTGTCTGTCGTCGGCGCTGGCGCAAACCGTCGCCGGCTCGATCACCGGCGAGGTAACGGACCAAAGCGGAGCTCTAGTGACCGGCGCGAGCGTTACGGCGGAAAACACCGCGACCTCGGTGAAGACTTCCGTCAAAACGAACGCAGCAGGCGTGTATACTATCCGCTTTTTGCCGATCGGAACCTATACGGTGGCCATCGAGGCGGCTGGGTTTAGCAAACAGACGGTTCCCCCTTTTGCCCTTGAGATCGATCAGACGGCAAAAATCAATGTCCAGCTGGAAATTGGGACCTCGGTGTCGGTGGTGGTCCAGTCGGACTTTCACCCCATCCTCGATACCAGCGATGCAACGCTGGGAACTACGCTCTCCACGCGCGAGATCGAAAACGTCCCATTGAATGGGCGCAACTTCTCCTCGCTGACGCTTTTCCAGCCGGGCGCCATCGATACCGATCCAACCGGCATGGGCGGAAACAATGCCATCGAGCGGGATACCTACAACAGCGGCGTGGCGGCGATTAATGGCAACCGCGAACAGGAGAACAACTAC
>JBARKD010000877.1:0-16270 GCA_049800615.1 Acidobacteriaceae bacterium
GCTGAACAATTACCGTATGGGCCGTCCACGGGTCCTCGAGATGATGCGCCGGGGCATTCGGATTGGCTTCGGCACGGATGGCGCCGCCACCCGGGCCAGCCTGGATATGTTCCAGGTCCTGCACGGCGCGGTGCTTGGGCAGCAAGCTGTGAACGGCACGCCTTACCACATCGATATCCCGGTCACCCACGAGGAGATTCTGCGCCAGGCGCTGCGTGGAGGCGCTGCCGCCGCGCGCCTTGGCAATTCCATTGGTTCGCTCGAAGTTGGCAAGCTGGCCGACATCGTGCTGGTGGGAACCTCCGATCCGGATCAGTTCCCGCTCGTCGATCCCATGATCACCCTCGCCGAAAGCAGCGTCGGCCGCGATGTGCGAACCGTCGTCATCGACGGCCGCATCGTGCTTCGCGATGGCCGGCTCACCATGGTCGATCTCGCGCCGATGCGGGAGCATTTGCGCAACCAATACCAGCGAATCATGACCCGCTATGACGAGGCGATTCGCTAAGTGGCCAGGCTCGCCCTTCACGGCATCACGCGAACTTTCCTGCGCCGCACCGGCTCGCGGGGCAAGGAGCCATTTAACGCGCTCGGCCCGCTTGACCTCGAAGTAGAAGACGGCGCGTTCGTAGCGCTGATTGGTCCTTCCGGCTGTGGCAAGAGCACCGTGCTTCACTTGCTGGCCGGCCTCGACGAACCGACCACGGGGCAGGTGCGGGTCAATGATGAGCCGCCCCGCCAACTCCAAGCCCAGCACGCTCTCGGCATTGCTTTTCAAGAGCACGCTTTGCTGCCATGGCGGACCGTGGCGGGTAACCTGCGCCTGCCTTTTGAGGTTGCCAACCTGCCCCCGCCTGAGGAGCGCATTCGCGAACTGATCGCTCTTGCAGGACTCGAAGGCTTCGAGCATGCGCGTCCTGCCGAGCTGTCAGGCGGAATGCGCCAAAGAGTGGCCATTGTTCGCGCCCTTGCCCTGCGGCCCAAGTTGCTCTTGCTGGATGAGCCGTTTGGCGCGCTCGACGCCGTGACCCGCCTGCGCATGAACTTCGAGCTGGAACGAATCTGGCTGGAGAGCCGGCCTACCACAGTGATGGTGACCCATAGCGTGGAGGAGGCGGTGCTGTTAGCCGACCGCATCGTGGTCCTCACCGAGCGGCCGGGACGCGTGCATACCGATACTGTGGTGCCCTTCCCCCGTCCACGTCCAGTGGCGCTAATGCGGACTCCTGAATTCCATCGTCTGGCCGATGAGCTGACCGCCAGCCTTGCCCCCACATGAGAAGCCGCCGCATCTGGTTCGCCCTGCTGGGCTGCGCCTTGTTGCTCGCGACGTGGGAAATCCTTGGACGCTATGGGATATTGGGCAATACGTTCCCCGCGCTGAGCCAGGTTCTGCTGGTTTATCGCAATGGCCCGAAACGCGCTCTGTTGCTGCGCTCTGCGGCTGCCACTCTGAGCTCCGCGGCTTTGGGCTACGGGGCGGGTGCTTGCGCGGGAGCCCTGATCGCGATACTGGCACACCTGGTTCCAATCCTTCGCCGGGGGTTGGATCGGATGGCGGTCCTGGTGAACGCACTGCCCGTGATTGCGCTGGGTCCGGTGTTGATCATCACCGTGGGGCGCAGAGATACTCCCGCCGCTCTGGCATCTGTGCCCGTCTTCTTCCTGCTGTATATCGCAACAGCCGACGGCCTGCGGTCCGCGAGCCGCCAGCTGGTGTGGATGTTCACCACTCTGGGAGCGAGCCGTCGCCGGCGTCTGTGGAAGCTGGAAGCAATCGCGGCTCTGCCTTCCGTACTCAATGGCATGAAGATCGCAGCCGGCGGCGCCATGATCGGCGCCATTGTAGGTGAGTGGTTCGGCGCTCCCAGCGGTCTCGGCGTCGTGGCCCTCAACAGCATGCAAAACTTCCAGGTCCCTCTGCTTTGGGCCACCGTGATCGTCATCGCCACGGTTACACTCACGACCTACGGCGTACTGGGCCTGGCTGAGCGGGTCGCTCGCCGGAGGATAGGCTGATGCGGCGCCGGATCTTCGATTTATGGCCGGTTGCCTTGCTCCTGCTGCTGTGGCAGATATGGGTGAGCGCCGCCGGTTACAACAGCATTGTGCTCGTTGCTCCCGCGGCCGTATTCGGTGATCTGCTTCATTTTCCCGGAGCCTATCTGGCTCCGGCCGCGCGAACCCTGGTGTTCGCCCTGGGTGGTCTGACCCTCGGAATGGCGGCTGGATTGTTGCTGGCCATCGCGGCCTGGCTTTCGGAGTTCCTGGCCGGCGTCACCACCCCCATCGCTTTGCTCCTCAGCTCGACCCCAGTGGTCTGTCTCATCCCCATTGTCGCCCGCTTGTTTGGTTACGAAAGCCGAACCGAGCTCATCGCCGTCGCGGTCATGACTTTTTTTCCATCGTTTGTTTTGAGTGCAGCGGGGCTTCGCGATTTGCCGTCCATGGCCCCGAGTGTATTTGCCGTTCTCCACGCGTCGCGCTGGAAGCGGCTACGTCTGTTGGCCTTGCCCGCCGCCCTTCCGTCGCTGGCGGTAGCCTTGCGTGTAGGAGCCACCTACAGCGTGCTGGTCACCCTCTTGGCCGAATACCTCATGCAGACCGGCGGCCTGGGCACGCTCTTTGCGGTGACCATGCAGCAATTCCATCTAGCCCGCGCCCTGGGCGCCAGTGTACTGGCCATGGCCCTCTCCGTCTCTCTCTACGAGCTGAGCTGCCTTTTAGAGCACCGCGTAATCGCTCACTACAGGGGACGCTCTTAAGCTGCCGGCTCTACAACAAAATTGTCGTCCCGACCGGAGCGTAGCGCAGTGGAGGGACCTGCTGTTCTCTTCATGGAAAAGCAGCCCTCGCCTACCCACAAAATTGTCGTCCCGACCGAAGCGTAGCGAAGTGGAGGGATCTGCAGTTCCTCTTTCGGTTACAGCTTCTTCTTCAATGACTCGGCCCCAGCCAACTGACGCAGATAATCCCCCCACCTGGCGTCATACCCGGGAATCCGGTTCTCCAACTTTGCTCCCTCATTCCACCACTGCGCCGTGTCGCGGCCCATCTCCGCTCCGCGCCGGGTATGCACATCCAGCATGTAATCCTCCACCACCGGCTTGCGCTCCCCACGCTCCGCCACGGCGCGCGTCCACCCTGCCAACTCCATGGACATATTGTCCTTGGGAGCAGTGGCCAGCAGGCGAACCGCGTGCGCGCAATAAATCCATCGATCCCCTCGATCAGTCATACGCGATGCCTGCGCATACAGTGCTTCGATGATCGCGGGAGCCGCGACCAGCCCCATGCCGACATCCTCGGTGGCAATGATCTCCAGCCTGCGCCACAGCATCTCCTCGGTCTCCAGGCCATTCGAAAACAGTTCATAGGCCGCGAGCGCCGCTTCTTCCACCAGTCCGCGCCGGATCGACTTCTGCAGCACCGAACGCAGCTCGTCTATGGCAAATCCGTTTGCCGTAACGGCGCGGCTCCATGCATCGCCGCTCTGGTAATTCTTGGACACGCTTCACTCCTTTTACTTCGACAGCCGATCGATAATCATTTGCTGCAACCGCGGCAGGTCTACATCGGTGATAGCGTGCACGCGGCTCGGCACCAGGGTTGGCTTGTCAGCGTCGTTGTAGACGAGAGTGTCTCCATAAGCCGCACCATGATCCGTAGCCACGTCCATATAGGCGAAGCGTTCCCCTTTGATCAGCGTCGGGTCAAGCCACGCCGCCACCGCCAACTCGTCCCACAGGTAATTCGGAAACAATGGCCGCCGCGTGTAGCGCGTGACCCATTGGGCAGTGACACTCTGCGATTTCTTGAGACCATCCAAAACCTCGGGCTCGGCTCGCGTTTTGAGGGATACATCGATGGTTGTCGTCGTGACCTTGGCCCACTTCTCGCGCAGCGCGATGCTGGTCGCTTCCGGATCAAACCAGAAGTTAAACTCGTGGCGCGGCCGCGTGACCCACTCGGCGGCGTCTGTCTGTGGATTGAGGCTGCCTCCCATCAACACCAGTTCCTGTGCCAGTTCCGAAAAGTGCGGATCCAAACGGCAGGCCAACGCGACATTGGTCAGCGGTCCAAGCGCCACAATCGTTACCTGGTGAGGATGAGCATGCACCATCCGCACCATGAACTGCGCCGCATTTTCCTCCGCGGCATGCGTCTTGGGCAAACCCTCGGGCATGCGCGCGGGGTCGATCTTGTCCCAGCGAGCAGGCGCGTCGGCATCGCTATATGCGCCCAGGAACGACGGTTTGCCGTAGAGGCGATCGACGAGGCGTGTTTCCTCAGCCGTCCTCACCAGCGGAAACGCGGCGCCCGCATACACCGGCACATCCGTTCGGTTGACCCCCTCCAGCATGCGCAGCGCGTGCGCCACTTCTTCGTCGCGCCAGGTATTGCCGGGAACGATGGTGATGCCCAGCAACCGGACCTCCGGCGCCTTGAGCAGCAGCAGCAACGCCATGTCTGCCGTTGTCGAAGCATCCTGATCGGCGATCACAAGACGCGCCTGGGCCCAGCCCTGAAACGCCACCAATGTGCAAGTGAGAAGAAGAACAGCGGTGCGCAGCAATGTCACGGTTTCAACAGTGTAAGCGCAAGGCAGAAATGGCGGAAGGAGATTAGCGCCGCTTGTTTAGAGCCGGCTGAGCGCGGCCAGGCTCTGCCATCCGGCTTTGCTCATCCTGAGACGCTGCCCGGTCTTGAGCACGACCGAGCCCTCGCCCGCGCCTTCGCGGAAGATTTCCTTCACCTGGTCTACGTTGACGATGACCGAACGATGGATGCGCACGAATTTTCGCGGATCCAGCGTTTTCGTTAGCTGCTTAATGCTTTCCCGCAGCAGGAAACTCCTGCTCCCCACGTGCAGGCACGCGTAGTAGTCCGCCGCTTCAATCCACTCGATTTCATCGGTATTGACGAAAGAATCCTTGCCGCCATTATGGACCAGCAGGCGTCGGGGAAATTCATCCCGGCCGCTCAGCAGCGACCTCAGTTGTTCGTGGGTGACCATCGCCGCCTGCGAGGCAATCCGTTCCCGCACCCGCGCCAGTGTTTCCTGCAGCCGTTGCGGCTCAACCGGCTTCATCAGGTAATCGAGCGCCTGCACTTTAAAAGCCCGCACCGCGTAGTCATGATGAGCCGTGACAAATACCGTCGCCGGCATATGCACCGTCCCCATCGCCTCGATGACGTCAAATCCATCGATCCCAGGCATCTGGATGTCGAGGAAAAGAACATCGAAGCGGCTCGCTTTGAGCGCCGCAATCACCTCGCGCCCGTTGCGGCATTCCCCGGTGACTTCCACATCCTCTGCGTCGGATAGCAGGAAGCGCAGACGCTCCCTGGCCAGTGGTTCATCGTCGGCGATTAAGGCGCGGAGGCTCATGCTCTACAGAGTGCGGAACACAAAAGCCGGAGCCGATCGGGAATCGGGAATCGCATCCGCCCCCGCCACGGTAACAGCTTCTTGTATTTCTCTCGGGAACGCGGCAGCTTTCTCCGCACCCTGCTCAGCCCGCTCATAAGGGATAATGATCACCACTTCGAATCCGCTCGTTTCCAGAGGCCGCGTCACCATGCTGTAATCGGCGGCATAAAAATGGGCCAGCCGCTCGCGCGTATTCGTCAACCCGATGCCATGTCCGTTTTGCGCTTTGGCAGGCTGCCCCGATCCACTGTCGCGCACCAGCAACTGAAGAAAATCTCCCTCGCGCATGACGGACACCTCCACCCGACCCTCGTTCTCGCAGTGCGCAATTCCATGCTTGATCGCATTCTCGACGATAGGTTGCAGCAGAAAGCAAGGCACCAAGCCGTTGAGCGCATCCGGCTGCACCTCGAATCGCACGCGCAGCCGATCGGCAAAGCGCACTTGCTCAATGGCCAGGTAATTCTCCGCAAACTCCAGCTCTTGCGACAGGCAAATTTTTTCCGGAGTCGTCCGGGCCAGCGTGCTCTTCAAAAGCGCGTTGAGGTGGCCCAGCATCTCAGCCGCCGGTTTTTGCCGCCCAAGTTCCACCAGGGTGGTGATCGCATTCAGCGTATTGAAGAGGAAGTGCGGTTCCAGTTGCATCTGCAGCGCCCGCAAGTGCGCAGCAGATAACTGCTTCTCGAGCTCGAGGGTCCGCATGGCTTCGCGCTGGGCACGAATCTGAAACTGAAGAAAGCCCCCGATTCCGAGAATGAAGCCATAGAGCAACAACTCCATGCCAAATCGATTGGGGTTCAGCATGTGGTTCCACATCTCGCGAGTAAACCTCGGTACCAGGTAGGCCGAGCCTAGGTTGCGCAATAGCAGGATGTGCACGAACCCAAGCGCCGACGCGGCCAAGGCATGCAGTACGACCCCTTTTGGGGTAAGGCTCCACAGAGAAGGCCGGCGTTGGCCGATCTTCCACAGCACGCTCGCGACGCACGCCCACCATCCCCACAAGGCCAAGCCATACACAAGTGATGGAAGGTGCAGCATGGATTGGCACTCGCTTGCCGTGGCCAAGGCAAGAACGATGGCCAACGAAAATATGACCGCGTGCCCACTGCCTTCGGTGAAGTACTGCGTTGCCTTCCGCTCACGCATTGCCCGGGGTTTGACGGCGTCCGTTCGAGAGTTCATAGGGCATCCTTTCTCGTAGTCCGGCGCTCAAAAAGCACCGCTGTTGTCATCGAAAACCGTTGGCGTCTATCGTACATCCGCTACACATGCGCTGCTCCAGCGCGGCCAGGGCCCCGCTCGCCTCTTTGCCGAGCCGCTTGGATTCATGCTTTTCTCCGCAAGTCCCCAGCACGCGCGCATAAGCAGCCTCCGCATTCAGATAGCCAATCGTATTGGCGCCCAGCACCTCTTCGGCCAGGGTCATCCCATGCTTCGCGTATACCATCGCCTTGGCCCGGTCTCCGGAACTCGCCAAAGCTCGCGCCAGCAAAAGATAACCGTCCGCCAGCATGAAATACTTAGGACCATAGGCGCGGGTCCATCGCTCGATCGCCTGCTGAATCGCAGACATCGCTTCTTCATTCCTGCGATCGTGCAAGGCCAATGCACCTTTCATCAACTGCAGCGCCGCCCAATCGTCTTCTCTCATTTGCATCGTGTGTGGCGCCGCTTCGAACGCCTTTTCCAGGTAACGCCGCGCAGCCTTGAAGTCAGTCTGGCCGTACGCAATCACCGCCAGGTTGGTGGACGCGACGACTATCCCATTCATGCTTCCCACCTGTTCATAGATCTGTTGGGCCTTTTGGCAAAGTGCTTTTGCCGCCTGGTGTTGCCCCAGGGACTGTTCCACGGTACCAAGGTTGTCGATCGCTGAGGCGTATTGCGCCCGCTCGTCCGGCAAAGCCCGTAGTAGCTCCATTGCGTGCTGATAGGCTCGCCTCGCCTCGTCATGACGCTCAACGTCGAAATAGCTCGAACCCAGAACATTCCACGCCATGCCCAAGCTTCTTTCATCGGCGAACCGCGTTCCGGGCTGCAGCAATGGTTCGAGAATGGCGATGGCCGCCTTTGCCTGTCCGCTCCTCCACAGTTGATATGCCTGGGCAATCTGCTGCGCGGCCGCTTCCTCTGCCTTCACGGGGAACGCGCAAAGGAGACAGATGAGAAGGATGGCGGAAAGTCTCATGGTCCGAGCATGGGCTGCGGCGATCCTGCTTTCCAGACGTTTGCAGCAAGCCCGGGGAATTTTGCAGGGAGTTTTCGCTTCCGGTTGTCCTATAGTGTTGTGGATGAATCGAAGACAGTTTGTCGGTCTGGCTACCTCCGCCTTGGGCGCCACCGTATTGCCCGAGGCCTTTGCGTTCGCTCCGGTCCGCCCTTTTGCGCTGGGCGTCGTCCTCAAGCCGTATGGCGCTCCGGAAGAGCGCCTGCGCATGGTGCACGAGCTCGGCTTCCCTACCGTCTTTCTGTCGATGGACGACTACCTGGGCAAGTTCACCCCGGAATTGGCTCGCCAGTATCGTGGCCTGCTCGACAAGTACCAGCTCACGGCAACCACCATTGAAGTCGTCGGACCGCCGCCTTTGACGTGGAATTTCATGCAGGGCCCAACCACCATCGGCGTGGTGCCTCCCGTGACCCGCGCCGCGCGCATCGACGCCCTACGCCAGGCTTCCGATTTCGCCAAACAGGTAGGTATCGAGCAGGTCCAGACGCACTGCGGCTTTATCCCGGAAAACCCCGGCGACCCGCTCTACCCGCAAACCGTGAAGGCCATCCGCACCGTGGCGCAACATTGCCAGGCCAATGGCCAGGTCTTCCTGATGGAGACCGGCCAGGAAACCCCCACTACCATGTCGCGCGCCATCCACGACGTGAGCATGCCAAATCTCGGGGTCGGCCTCGACACCGCAAACCTGCTGCTCTATGGCAAAGCCAACCCGGTCGATGCGATCGACATCCTCGGCCCCCACATCATGAGTGTCCACGCCAAGGACGGCCGCTGGCCCACCGACCCCTACAAGTTCGGCGAAGAGGTACTCATCGGCACCGGCATGGTGGACTTTCGCGCCGTCTTCACCAAGCTGCATCGCCTCGGGTACAAGGGCGCAATCACCATCGAGCGGGAGACCTCCGGGGCCCAGCAGGTCGCGGACTTCCGTACGGAAAAGGCCTACCTCGAAAAGGTGATCGGCGAGGTCACTCGATGAACCGCCGCGAATTTGTAAAGATGGGCTCCGCCTGCGGCCTGCTGCTGCTCAAGCCGCGTACAGCGTTCAGCTATCAGGCCAACTCCTCCGTTCGTCTCGGTTTGTTGGGATGCGGCAATCGCGGCACTACCGTAGCCACCTCGTTCGCCAAAAATACGACAGCGCAAATTGTCGCCCTGGCGGATATCTTTCCCGACAAGCTGGATCTCGGGCGAAGTCACTTTGACCAACTGAATACCAGCCTCAGCCGGGCGCCCATCGACGAGAAGCTGCTCTTTCATGGTCCGCATGCTTTCGAGCAGCTCGCCGCTTCGAAGGACGTCGATTTGATTCAGATTTCGACTCCACCCTTCTTCCACGTGCAGCATCTCGAAGCCGCGGTCGCAGCGGGCAAGCATGTGTATTGCGAGAAGCCTGTCGGCGTCGACGTAGCCCAGGCAAAGCAGGCGCTCGAGATTGCCAGGCGCGTGAAGCCCACGCAGAGCGTCGATGTCGGTTTCCAGTGCCGCAACGCACCACCCCTTGCCGCAATCGCGCAGAAGATTCAGGGCGGCGCATTGGGCAAGATCGCGTCTGCATCCGGAATTTACTTTGCGCCCGCGTCGGAAGAGAAGGTCCACCCCGGCGCCGGACCCGACGAATACCAGCTGCGCAATTGGCTCTGGTACCGCAACCTCTCCGGGGACATTCTCGTGGAGCAGAACATCCATATCATCGACCTGTGCAACTGGATGTTGGGAGCGCACCCGCTCAAGGCCGCTGCAACGGGTGGGCGCAACATCCTGACCCACGCCGGCGACTGTTGGGACAACTATCAGGTCGACTTCACTTATCCGCAGGACGTTCATTTTTCCTTTGCCTCTACCCAATTCGGCAATAGTGGATTCGAAGCCGGGCTGCGTCTGTTCGGTGCCGCGGGCGCGGCAACGGTTCCTTACTCCGGACCGGTACAGATTCTCGGCCCGCAACCCTGGGCCTGGGCCGATTCCATGAATACCGCGGCGGGTCCGGCCAAGTTTGCCGCCAACGGCAGCTTCCTCGACAATCTGCAATTTGCCGACCGCGAGAAAGACCGCGCCTTCATCGACAGCATCACCACCGGACCTTGCCACAACCAGGTAGCCGCCGGAGTCGAGACCGCTCTGAGTTGCATGCTGGGGCGCATGGCCGGCTATGAGAAGCGTGAAGTCACCTGGCAGGAACTACTGGATCATGGAGAGACTTACAAGCTGGGAATGAACCTCGACCAACTTGCCTGAGTGGCCGCGCCCACGTTCTCTCTCGCGATTGACCTGCCCGACCACTACTCTCGACAAAATACGCAAGCGTACCCTTTGTCATCCCGAGCGAAGCCGAGGAATCTGCAGTTCGTTCTGCTCACCAGCCACAGGCGAGTTCACAGCCACGCTCATCTCTTCCCTCACCTGGTCCCGCAAGCTTGCAGGAGCCAGCACATGCACCCGCGCTCCCAATCCCATGGCGATAAACCGCGCTTCCTCATTGTTCTCAAACCACACCTGCAACACCTTCCAGCCTTCCGGCAAAGCGGGCCCGAGCTTTCCCTCGGCGGCGGAAGACACCCGGCACCAGCGGCTCACCGAAACGGCGGCATCGGGGGCCAACGCGAGCGTCGCCTCGTATCGTGTCAGCTTCTGTTGCAATTGCGCGGTCGCGCTCTTCCAATGAGCTGCCAGGTCGAAATTGGCTGGCCTGGTGAAGCCGACCGCGAGCACCACCGCATTCTTCATCCGTGAAAGACGATAAGTGCGCATACCCGCCGGGGCCCGCGCCACCAGGTACCAAATAGACTGCTTGTTGACGATCCCGAACGGATCCACCGTGCGCACGCCGCTTTCCCCATCGGCGCGTGAGTAATCGAACGTCAGCTTGCAATCGCGGGCAATCGCATCCTGCACCATCGGCAACAATGACAAATCGGCGGCCGCGGAAGGATGCCAGCCCTCGGCATCGATATGCAGCCGTGCCCGGATCGACGCCGCCTGGGTCTGCATCTTGTGCGGCATGGCGGCCAGCAGCTTGCCGAACGCCCGCTCCGATGCCGCCGCCAGGCTCGGATCTCCCAGTGCGCTGGGCTGCGACATCAGTAGCGCCCGCAGCTCCGCCTCGTCCAGGCCCGGAACCTTGGTCCGCCATCCTTTGGCCAGCTCCCAGCCACCCTGCGAGCCGCGCAGCGCAACGATGGGAACCCCGGCCGCGCTCAGCGCCTCCATGTCACGATGCGCTGTGCGCTGCGACACCTCCAGCTTCTCCGCCAGCTCACGGGTGGAGAGGCGCCCGTGCGCTTGCAGCAGCATCAGCGTGGAAAGCAACCGGCCAGACTTCATAAAAATAGTTTCTTTCAGCATATATGACAACCGATGTCATATATGCTCCCGTAGTTTGAGAAAGTGAGGCCAAGGCCTCCTGAACAGGAGAGGTCGTATGGGACTGAGGGAGTTTTTCCTTTGGCAGTTGGAGCACGAGGTTGCTACCTCGCGCAAGGTAATCGAGCGTGTCCCCGAGGGGCACAACAGCTGGAAGCCGCACAAGCGTTCGATGGAGCTGGGCTATCTTTCCGCCCTGGTGGCGTCGATGCCGGGTTGGGTCGAGTTCATGGTCAATCGCCGGGAGATGAATCTCTCCGACCCGGAAAACGAAGTCCTCAAAACCAAGCCGGTAAACACCCGTGCCGAGCTATGCCAGATGTTGGCTGAGGGCTTGGCCCGGTCGCGCAAGGCCCTCGAGGAAACCACCGAAGAGGACCTGACCAAGATGTGGCGCTTCCGGATGAATGGGATGGTAATCAGTGAAGGACCGCGCTACGCCATGATTTCCGACGGGGCTATGAGCCATCTGGCGCATCATCGTGGCCAGCTCACGGTCTACCTGCGCCTGTTGGGAGAAAAGGTGCCCGCGCTCTTTGGTCCATCCGCCGACGAAGCCTTCGATTAGGCTTCGTCGTGCCGGACATTTTCCCGGGAAGACAAGTCCTGGTTCTCGACGACCACTCCTCTTCCCGCCCCAACACATCTCCGTCCCACTGGGAACTTTCCCAATCCAGCACGGGTGCACGAAAGGCACTGTTTTCCGCCACTTCAATAGGTATATAGTTTTTTGCGGGTAGCAAATGGGCAGAAATTCCGACGCGAAAACATGCCCAACCGCGGAGGTCCGCAACCGCAATGATGTCGCACACCGGGACAAAACTACGCCGTATATGGATTCCTCTTTCCGCAGCAAGCCTCACCACCGGCTTGCTGCTCTACCTTGGCCGCTCCGTGCACGCCAATCCCACGCCTCCGCCCACCGTGAAAAACATCAAGCTGGGCGATGCCCGCCCCGGGACTACCTATGCCCTGACCGTCGCGGTCAAAGACCCGGCGCAAGTCCAAGGCACTGACGCTGTCCTCGCCACGGTCAAAGATTCCCAGGGCGTGATCGACTCCAAATGGCTGCACACCGCCGATCTTGACCTCTACCTCACGGTTCGTCCCCGCGCCGCCGGCCCGGTCACCGTAAGCCTGTCCTCCCCCACGCCCACCATTCCTGACATCAGCTCCTCGCTGAAGAAGATCCTCTCGACGCCGGACCTGAAGCCGGTCGACGGCATCACCCCCGGTGTGATCGCCGCCGCGCCCAACAACACCTGGCAGCTCGCGCAGCCCTTCGAGTTCGGCCAGACCATCTACGGCAGCGAAGACGAGCGGCCCTACGCGCCCTCCATGCGCGAAGACGGCTACGCCGCCATGATCAAGGGCTTCCAGTGGTTCAGGTTCACCTATAAAGGCGACAAACCGCGGCTGGTCTATTTCACTCTCAACGTCACCGATCGCGATGTTCCCCTGGATGTCGATATCTTCCAGCTCACCAAAGATAAGAGCGACGTCGAGCTCTACAGCAAGGGCGAATTCGTCTACCAGGTAGAAGCGACCCAGAATTATCCCGGCCTCTATAAGTTCCGCACCCGCATCCTCGACCCTGGGCAGGAATATTACGTGCGCGTGGCCAGCAATCATCCGGCGTTCCAGCTCCACACCACGGACTTCCCGGTTCCCCCTTACACCGACCCACATCAGGCCGTGCGCGCCGGGATGGACTTCCTGGTGAACATGGGCGACTCCTGGCTCTCGAACACACCGCGCCGCGGATCCATCGCCCTGCGCACCACCATGCAGCACTCCGAAACCCAGCTCTGCATCGCGTGCCATCCGGCGCAGTTCACGACACGCGGTTATCTCACCGCGGTGCATAACGGATACCCGCCCACGCAGCGCGCCTCGCTCGAATTCCTGGCCGACCGCCTCTACAACAACGCCCGCCCCCTTTACGGCGAGCCCCACACCAACTGGGTTCGGGTGATCTACACCGCCCGCACCGTTTCGAGCCGCATCCCGCTGATCGTCGACCAGTTCGAGCAAAACGTCACCCACGACAAGCCAAGGCCCAACTTCAGCGTTCCTTACTCCGAATACCTCAAGATCCACTACAAGAATCTCAAGGAGATGCCCGGCGACGAAGCCGACGGCTGCGAGCCCGATGTAAGCCCCTTTGAGATCGCCACCCAAAGCTGGCAAACCTTCGACATGGACTACAAGCAGACGAAGGATGAGCAATGGCTTACCCAGCGCGACCACGTCGAGCAGCTCGCTCTGCCGTACCAGTCCAAGAACATGATCGACCTCAACTGGAAGATCATGCTGCTTTCGACCATCGACCGCGACAAATACAAGCCGCAGATCGATCAGCTCATCGACCAGCTCTACGAGTACGAGACCCCGCAGGGCGGCTGGCCCTATCCCTTCGACAAGAAGGCCAAGACGGCGGACTTCATCTCCTACAACGCCGTCTTAGCCGTGGCCATGGCAGGCCGCCGGCCGGAAAGCGATGAGCATCTCGCCCTGGCCTTGAAGGCTATGCTCGCGGCCCAGCGGCAGGAAGGCAGCTGGGAAGGCGACCCCGTCTACCAGGGGTTCAACACGCCCTTCCGTGCCACCCAGTTTGCCGTGATGGCGCTTTCCACTCTCTACCCCGGCAACACCAAGGCGAAGAATTGGGACGCCGCCTTTCCCCCGCCGCCCACCAAGCTGGCGAAGAACAATGTGCCGTTGCTGCTCGCCCAGCTCGACCTGTTCTGGGATCCGGCTCCCGAGCCCGTGCTGAAACAGATCCGGGAAGTGCTGCTCAAAAGCGATCAGCCGCTGGCACGTGAAGCCGCGGCCCGGGCCATTGGCCACATGGCCGACGCCGGCTCGCTTCCCGCGCTGATGCAGGCCCTGGGCGATCAGACCAAGATGGTGCAAAGCAGCGCGGCCTATGCCGTCCGCATGGTCCTCTCCCGCCGCCAGGAGGCTGCGCCCGCGGGCCGCAAGTTGCTGATCGACGCTTTAGGCTCTCCCAATGCCCGTGTCCGCTGGGGCGCGGCCCGCGTCTTTAACCAGCACTTCCGCGACCTCACCGGAGACAAGGAACTGCTGGCGGCGCTCGAGAAGGCCGTCAACGACCCGGTGCCCTTCGTGCGCTTTGAAGCCGCCTCGGGCCTGTGGCGCTGGTACTACTGGCAGGTCGACCAACCGGACGTGCGCCGCAGCACGCTCGAGACCCTGGCCACGCGGATGAACGTCGAGACCGACGCCATGGTTCGCCGCGGCTTGCAGGAGAGCATCTACGACCTGCTCGACGAAAACACAGGCTACCTGACCGCCTGGGTCCGCGCCAGCGCCACAGACGAAGATAAAAAACGCATCGGTGACGGTTACGAGCTCGTAGCCCGCGACCAGGCGCAGGTATTGGCCAGGGTTTTGCGCGAGGGCACGCCTCTGGGCCGCGAAGGCATCTTGAACGCCCTGTGGGATTTCCACGTGCGCCACTACGCCCTGCCCAAGCTGAAGGAGAACACCGTCTCCATCGGCCTGCCTGCGGTGCTGACCAAATATGTCAGCGGAGTGCCCGATCTGCACCGTCCCGGTTACGAATATCCGCCGTACCGCGAGGCGGTGGACTTCAAGTACGACGTCCACAACGGCTTCTTCCAGACCCGCGTCGGCAATGACAGTGACCTGATCCATTTCTTCAAGTCCAGTGGACCGGAGTTGGAGGAAGCCCTGCTTGCTTGTCTGAAAGACGCGAGCGACACCATGAAGATCCAGGTGTTGAAAGCGGGAAGCACCCTGAGCGGCGCGGGCGACGAGAAGTTCACCCTGGCCGCCTTGACCTTGTCGGAAGACCCGAACCCCGAAGTCCGCCAGACTGTCCGCTACGTCTACGAAGATGGGCAGCGAGGCATCCTGAACCTCGATCCGCCGGCGGCATCGTTCTCCGCTTCATCCCGACCGAAGAGTAACGAAGGCGGGGGATCTGCGGTTCGCGTGTCCTATTCGCCCAACTCATCCCAGCAGGCGGACATGCCGTCCGGCGCGGCGCATAGCGGAGTCGAGGGGCCCGCGGCGCCCGATCCGCAACTCGTGGCCAAAGTAGTCGAAATCCTGCATCAGGGCAATCCGGAGAGCCAGGCGGTGGCCCTTCCTCTGTTGGCAGCCCTCCCCGCCGACTCACCCTGGACGCAGAACCCTCAGATTCTCGGCGCTCTTCGCAATCTGCTCGAAGAGCACCCGCGGCCAACCAACTACGCGCAGGTCTTGAACGCGGCTTCCTCGTTCCGCATCCTGATGCGCGAGACGGACCTGCAGCGGCAGGTGCTGGCCGGCCTTGACGATCCCAGCGCGGACGTCCAACGCGCCGCGATCCGCGTCTCGCTGGAGCACTTCCTCAACGACCCGCAGACCGCGCCGCAGGTCAAGGAAGCCTATGTGCATCTGAGCCCGTCGGCCTCCGGCATCTTTCTGGAAGAGGTCGGCGACCCGACCTTCATGAACCGCCATCTGGGCGTTTCTGGAGGGGCCGTCTCCCAGGACCAGGCATATTTCCTGAACAAGAATCTGGTCGCCATCAAGCGGCCCGCCGATCTACTCGAAAATCCGGTCGTGTTGAACACGGTTCTGGCCAGCCTGCAGAGTCCGGACAACAACGTACGCGCGGCCGCGCTCGACACCTTACGCAAGGTCAAAGGTGTGGAGCAGATGCCCGAGTTCCGCGCCGCCATGGAGCAGCTCAAGAACGACGCCAACCCCAGGCTGAAGCTGATTGCCACCAGTGTTTTGGAGGGCAACAAGCTGAGCGAGGCGCTGAAGGATGTGCAGCCCGGCTCCGTGCTTGACTTCAACTATTTTGTCGCCAAGATAGAGCCAATATTGGCCACGCAGGGAGCCGACGGAAAAGCCTGTGTCTTCTGCCACGCCAGCCACGTGATTTTCAAGTTAGCCCCGCCCAACGAAGCGGGAGTCTATTCCGACCAGGACAGCGAGCAGAACTACAAGTACGCGATGCACGTGGTGAACATCAATGATCCGACTCGAAGCCTGATGCTGGTCAAGCCAACGAGGCCAACGGATGCCGCCGGCAACGTCGGCGATTATCTCGCCACCCACAACGGAGGCCAGCGCTGGCCCGGCAACGAGCAAAGCTGGCAATATCGCACGATCCTGGAGTGGATCCGCGGTGGAAGATTGGAAACGGCATCGGTAACAAAGTAGAGCTATGGGGTGGCAGTTGTTTGACTGCAAAA
>JBARKD010000878.1:0-4023 GCA_049800615.1 Acidobacteriaceae bacterium
GTGACCTTGGTCGGTATGGCGTCACGAGATCTTCCCAGAGTAGATCCTTGCGAAACAAGGAGCATAAGAGCCGGACCGAGGCTTATGGGCAAAAAATGGGATATTACGATCGCTTATCCAGGCGGCGAACTTGCTCAATTTGCTTTTGGCTTTTGTTGAGATGTTGCGGGTAACCATGTCTTGCTGCTCCGCCTTTGTTATTTGTCCCGACACGGATAGATTCATGAGTGCTCCTTGCAATGACCGGTTTGACGGCGTATCAGTGCGTACAAAACGGAATCACAGCTTGACGACGATGCCGTTTGCCTTTTGAGATTTCACCAAGCTCTGCGCCTCACGTATTCGATGGAATGGAAACACGGCGACCAGCGTTGCTTGGTAGGCGTCTTTCTCGCCATGACGTCCAGCGTTGGTGAGCAATCGGAACGCCAGAAATGGGAAATCCCGGTCGATTCGTCGGAGGCATTGAAGGTATTCCGGCAGGAAGCTCGTTCGTTGAAGTGTAGGATGGGATGATATGAAACCTTTGCTGGCCCTTGCGGTATTTTTCTGCCTCGATGCTCCGGACACTGGCAACTCGCCTCCGCAACCTGAGATCGACCTCTCAGCCGGTATGGCCACCTAGGGCTCTTTATATTGCAAAGCAGTGGCCGGCGGAGCAGCGCCGATGCTGTCGCGTGATACATCGTTGTCCTTCAGCCGCGGGCCCCTGTCGAACGGCCAGTCTGCACGTCTCCCCCACGCCGTCTCGTTCAACCTTGAACAAACAGCTTTCGGAGAAAACTTTCATGATTCGCAGCAGGTTCCTCGCCTTGGCCGTTATCCTGTCGTGCGCCTTTCCGGGTGCACACGCGCAAACCGACGTCGCCTTCCTCGGCGGCAATATCACTTATCAGTGGCAAACCTCCGGCATTTTTGGAGGTAGCGCCCCATTTACCTTTGTGGGATACGGCTCGAAGATCAACGACGAACCGGGCCCATGCCACGAAACGAACCAGGTTCTGGCTGTTCTTCAGAGCATCATCGCCAGCGGAAAAAAACCGATCATTCACCTGATGGTGGGGGCGGACGACGCATCCGATACTTCCACGTCGAATCCGGTCGCGTGGCAACTGCAGTCGTTCGGGACCTGCTTTGCCAACGTTGTGAACACGGCGCTTGATGCGAAGCTCAAGCTCGTGGTCGGGACCA
This sequence comes from Acidobacteriaceae bacterium, assembly GCA_049800615.1. GTDB lineage: Bacteria > Acidobacteriota > Terriglobia > Terriglobales > Acidobacteriaceae > PALSA-350. The sequence goes on from JBARKD010000878.1 coordinate 1,192, forward strand.
ATCCATACTCGCCCCTGAATAACATTGACCCCTACAACCAGTACATCTTTGCCTACTGCGCAGCCAAGGGCATCCCGGTCATCGACTACCAAACGCTGCTGATCGACAGAAACAATAACTTCGAGGGCACCCAGTTCATGAGTCAACCGATACCCGGTGGGCCAGCGAGCATCTCGAACAAGGGCTACGCCATCATGAACGGCCTGGCTGATGACGTGCTCTCGCAAGCCATTCTTGGCGCCACACTCAAGGCGGGGTATCTGGGTAACGATACGTTAGAGATGGATGGACAGCTGCCTGAACCACAGGGAAGCGTGAACACAGTGTATCCCGGCACCCAGATGCATTGGCAGGCATGGGGCGAGTACTCAGATGGATCCACGCGCGAGATCCAGAACGCCAACGTGCAGCATCTGCTTGGCACCTGGACCAGCTCGAATCCGGAAGTGATCTCGATCGATCCATACGGCAATGCGTGGGCACTTGCGCCGGGCACCGCGAGCATTCATTTCACCTCGCTCTCCGGGGTAACATTCAACGAGTGGATTATGTACGTTGACCAGTTTTCCAACGCATCCCTCTGACGCTCATTCCATGATGGGGGTAGGCGTCGATAGGCAGTTGCCGTCACGTGCGAGGCCGTACCCCCCCGTCACATACCGTCTATATCCGCAGATTGGCTTATCCCTGAAGGGGTAGTTTTGTCTTTTCCCAAGGCTCGTTTCCCAAGGCTCGTTTCCCAAGACTCCTGTCCCGAGACTCCTGCAAGGGTGGATGAAGCCTGCTGGCTCAATGGCTAAACTGGCGGTCGGTTATCGTTTGAGGTTGCGCCATATCGGCTGAGTACAATGTTGGAGGCGAAGTATGCGTCTCCTCTTATCCATTTTCTGCCTCGTGACATTGATCTCTCCTCAAGTGATGAAGGCGCAGACTCATTTAGCGATCGAACGCCTTAAATATGATCCCAACGATGGCGCCGCCGACTTCACATTGAAGTGGCAATCCCATGACCTTGATTGGATTCCTGCTAACGGCAAGAGCAAAGCAAGCCTGGTGTTGCTGATAGCGAGCCTTGACAAGACGGGGAAAGTAATCGGCGGGCGGAAGGAATCTATTACCATCACGGCAGATAGTGTAGACGCTCGCCAACTGGGCTTGTTAAGTACGTTTTTTTCAACCATCGTAAAGATTTCGCCTGACATGGGCAGTGTGCGGTTCCTGATTCAGTCACCAGAAGGAAAAGAGCTCAGTGCGCTTGAGGTTGACGTCGAGAGGATCTATTCCACACTCCAGATTCCGGTGGTGCGCGGTGGGCCTGACGTTGCGCTCAATCGTCCAACGAGTGCTGCGGGAAGGTTGGCTGGCCGACCCGTCAATGGAGAACAACTGCAGCAGATGCTGACTGCGGCGAATCACCAGCCGGATAAAAAGTTGGCTAAGCAATTGTATGAGCTCGAACTGACAGAACGGCTTAGCACTGCCAAACTCACGCGGTGCGAGGCCAGTTTACCCGGACCCGAGGCCAGGCGGGCGCTGAGGCTTTTGGTCGACCAATCCTTATTCTCCGATTCCCTGGCAAGCGAGATTGCTGCGATTGCAGAGCCAAACCTGGAAGCCCAGAGCAAGATGGTTGCGCTTTCTGTGGACTACGCAAACAAGACCATTCGCCAGCTGCCGAATCTTTACGCAACGAAAGTGACCAACAGTTTTGAGCGCAAGGAAAAGAAACCGTTGCATTGGGTGAGAACGGAGAGCGCGATCGTACGCTATCGAGACGGCGAGGAAATACTCGGTTCCGGCGATTCCCAATTATTAGGAGCGCAGGGGATGACTACCTCGGGCGAGTTTGGACCGGTTCTGACTGCGGCGCTCCTGGATGCCGGTCAGGGTGACCTGAGCTGGAGCCACTGGGAGCAGGGTGTAGCAGGCCCAGAGGCCGTGTTTCGATATGCTGTGGCCGCTGGGAAATCTCATTACCACGTCAATGGTCAGTCTCCCGCGTACCGCGGGGAGATTACACTCGATCCGTCGAATGGGACGATTCTTCGGTTGATGCTTAGAGCAGATCCGAATTCGAGCGACGCGCTCCTTCGAGCCGATTTTGTCATCGAATACGGCCCGGTTGAACTTGGTGGGAAAACCTATATCTGCCCGCTGAAGGGTGTTGCTGTTTCTGTGGAACCCAGACTGTGGTCGTTGAACGACATTACCTTCGAGCAATATCATCTGTATCGAGCAACGGCACACATCCTGACCGGCCCGTGAAACGGACCCCTTTCGGCAAGAGGCAAACCTGGTGAACGTCCCGTCCGGTCACCAGGTTCCCCACTTGGGTCCACACGAGAGTTTTTCGTCAGCGGGCAGCTTCCCGGTCCGGCTCGAAGCTGATACGCTAGTGTCTTGTCCCAGAAGTAAGTAACCTAAGTCTTCGCCGGTTCGTCTAACCTCTTAGGAGGTTTGTGATGCGAACAGGGCGTGAAGGGGCGGGGCTTCAGAGGGTGCGTGAGAACTGCGGTTTGTTCGATCCGCCATCGGCCTTGCCATGAGAACAATCGGGCGGCGCTTCCTGGAAAAGCCAACCTTTCCACGCTCACAGAATTGTCGTCCCGACCGGAGCGAAGCGAAGTGGAGGGATCTGCGGTTTGTTCGATCTTTTTCCACCCAAGACTGAATCGTCATCCCCAGAGCCTGTATTGGTTTTGCAAATTCGGCCTCGCTATTGGACAGCGGCTGAGGCAGAGACCAGCTCGATTTTCCACCCATCGATTACCGTTCCGCCAACATTGAGATGTGACTCCAGATAATACAGCCGTTGCGTGGCCAAGCCGGATG
>JBARKD010000879.1:0-1510 GCA_049800615.1 Acidobacteriaceae bacterium
GAAGCCGAGAGCCCCGGGAACGTCTAGCAGAGAAGCTGACCTGGATAAACGGGCACCTATGATATTGAGCCGTTGCATATATTACTGCCGAGTGACTCGCGAACCATCTTCCGGGCTCTGGCCAGGCGTGACATCACGGTTCCTATCGGGATTGACAGTATTTGCGCAATCTCCCGGTAGGACGCATCTTCAACGTCACACAGCAGAACGACTTCGCGAAAGATGACTGGCAGCTGCTCGATTGCGCACCGAACTGCATCGATGTTGGAAAGGGCGACCAGCAGCGACTCGGGCGTGTCAGAAGTTGCGCGCAAGTCCTCCTCCGAATCCATCGCAAGGGTCATGCGCCGCTCAAGTTTTGAGCACGAACCTAGAAACGTGTTCTTCAGTATTTGAAATATCCATGCCCGGAAATTGGTGCCCGGCTCAAACGATGCGAAACTGCGTAACGCCTTCAAGTACGTCTCTTGTACGAGATCCTCGGCATCGCTTTGATTCTGCGCCAGCCAGCGCGCGAAGTTGTAAAGGGAACCGAACAGGGGCATGGCCAACTCCTCGAACCCGGCCAACGATCTATCTTCCTGTGAGGGCGAAGGTCCAAATCGGACCATCCCGTGTGGGCTAAATCCAAGACGTCTCATTTGCCTGACCCCAAATCGTGAGACCGGGTTTCGAACTGCTACTTCCGGCACCGCAACAGTGCGCGTCAGGCCGTCCGGCATCAATTCACCCAGGCTTTTCTCGTCATAACCGCTTCATTTCCAGCCAAGTACATAATCGCTAAGGAGTTAGCTCCGCACATATCCTTGATCCCCGTGCGCTAGCCCGGAGGTACGGGGCGTGGAAGGAGGCTTCTCATTCCCATACCCACGATGCTCTTACCCGGGTAAAGTGCTAGACTTCCGTCCGAAGAGCCAATATGGAACCATTGCGGCACACCTTCGTCGTGCGATTCGGGACCTATGAGGTTTCTTTCCAGTCGGGCGAGGTGCGCAAAGCGGCGGTGAGAATCAGAGTCCAGCAGCAGCCGCTGAAACTGTTGGAGGTTTTGCTGGAACATCCGGGCGAAGTCGTCACCAGGGAGGAACTACGCGGCCGAGTCTGGCCCAACGAGAGTTTTGGTGATTTCGACCAGGCAGTCAACATTGCGATCACGAAGCTCCGGAGCGCATTAGGGGACTCGGCTGAGAATCCGCGATATATAGAGACTCTTCCAAAGCGCGGATATCGTTTCATCGCCGACGTGTCATTTGTCGACGCGGACGACCGCGTCCAAAGGCCAGAGTCCGTATCGGCAGACTCGCCTGTGACAGAGTCTGTGCACCAGGTTCAAGGCAACGGGTTGGCGGTTCCGTCTGTGACGGAGCCCGGGTCTCAGCTCCAAAGCCCGGGATTGGCCGCTGCACCGCGACGCCGGCTGTGGTCAACGTGGCACGTCATCATGGCCTTGGCGCTCGTACTGGGTTTGGCAATTCTTTCCGTCTTGCTCCTTCGTTCACGCGGCCATAGG
>JBARKD010000880.1:0-3139 GCA_049800615.1 Acidobacteriaceae bacterium
TCTCGTAGCGGTCCTTAATGCCGAACAGAATCTTGGTGGCGTCACCTTCATCCGGCGGTGGAACCTTGACGGCCTGGAAACGGCGCTCAAGCGAACGGTCTTTTTCGATCGACTTGCGATACTCGCCCGGCGTAGTCGCGCCGATACACTGAATTTCACCGCGCGACAAAGCCGGTTTCAGGATGTTGGCCGCGTCTAACGAACCTTCGGCAGAACCCGCGCCTACCAGCGTATGCAGCTCATCGATGAAGATGATGGCGTTCTGCGACTCCGTCAGCTCCTTCATGATGGTCTTCAGGCGTTCTTCAAACTGGCCACGATATTTGGTGCCCGCCACGATTAATGACAGGTCGAGGGCCAGGATGCGCTTATCTGCCAGGAACGACGGAACTTCGCCATCGGCGATGCGCTGCGCCAGTCCTTCGACGATGGCAGTCTTACCTACGCCCGCCTCGCCGATCAGTACTGGGTTGTTCTTGGTGCGGCGGCAGAGAATATGAATCACGCGCTCCAGTTCGGTTTCACGTCCCACCAGCGGATCGAGCTGGGTATCCATCGCGTCCTGGGTCAGGTTGCGGGAAAACTCACTCAGTAAGGAAGATTCGCGCTGACGCTGCGGCTGAGCTTTTTCCTGGCTGGTACGGGCCAGTTCCTCGCGGATGGTCGGAAGGCGTAAGCCGCGTTCGTGCAGGATCTCGGCGGCGAAACACTTCTCTTCACGCAGCAGTCCCAACAAAAGGTGCTCGGTTCCAATGTGCTTGTGCGAAAGGCGCTCAGCTTCCTCGGCAGCGTATGCCAGAACCCGCTTGCACTCGATGCTCAACGGGAGGTCGACCGAGGTCGAGACCTTCTCCCGGATCGCGGTGTGCCCCTCAATCTGCTTGCGGATGAACTCGACCGAGGCATCAGAACGCAGGAACCTGTTGGTGAGAAGAGCTTTGTCCTCGCGCAGAAGTCCCAACAGCAGGTGCTCCGTCTCTATGTAAGGAGAACCGGACTGACTGGCCGCGTAGCGCGCAAAGGAGATGACGCGCCGTGCTTTCTCCGTGTAGCGTTCGAACATATAAGCCCTCTCCCCGCCAAGTTCACCGGGAAGGTGTCGGGGCGCGCAATAGTGGGCAGCGAGCAGATCGTTTGTGCAGTTCCTTCTTGCAACTGCAAAGCACCGTCCGAAGCTCGTGTTCTAACTTTTGAAGATCGTTGAGCATCCGCCGGACCTGAGGAAGCTCGACGGCTTTGGGGGAGCGCCCCCTCATTCAATTAGATTCCCCTGGTGGGGTGATTGCAAGACCGACCCTGCCGAGCCGTGCGCGACCGGACACCCGATAAGCCTTCCTTGGCTGCTTGTAGTTCGTTCGCAGGCTTCTGGGACTCCAATACCAAATTCCTTCTTTTCTCTGAAACCGCCGTTGCCGCACCCGAGTTTCAGGGCTGGATTCAGCGTTTCAAGAATCTCGCAGCGCCAATTCCGCCGTCAGCAGGCTGATCAAGAATCACTCCTCCAATCACGATGCGATGTACAATGATTTTGCCGGCTGAAACGGCAGCGGCTCTGCAGCGATGCAACCATGCCGAGGGATAGCTTGGTGGGCTCATCGAGACGATCACTGCATCTGCGCGAATATCCTTCTCGTGCTCCTGCCAACCCGCATCGGATCGGTAGAGCCGCATGCCTTGAAAGCCGCCGCCCGCAGGACGGAATCTACACTACGGAGTGCTTCCCACTTCACGCTGAGACGGCACATCCGCGGTTGGCGCGCAGACTCTTGTGCATAGCAGCGCTGGGCGCGAGGAATGAAAGACTGCCTCATGGAAGAAGGTTCCAAAATTCGCAAGATCGCGTTTGTCGGCGACCACTTACCGCGCAAGTGCGGCATTGCGACGTTTACGTCTGACCTGCTTGCCGCCGTGGCAGCTGCACATCCCCAAAGCCAGTGTTTCTCGGTGTCGGTGAATGACATTCAAGGTGGCTACGAATACCCGGAAGTAGTTCGCTTCGAGATTGAGGAGCAGGATTTATCGTCTTATCTACGTGCTGCGGACGTCCTCAACATCAGCGACGTGGACATCGTCTGCTTACAGCACGAATTCGGGGTTTTCGGTGGAACGGCCGGCGGCCATATCCTGGCACTCCTGCGCGAATTGAGAATGCCCGTGGTCATTACCCTTCATACCATTTTGCGTCAGCCGAACGCCAACCAACGGCGCGTAATGCACGAGTTAGTCGCGCTCTCGACCCGGCTCGTGGTCATGGCTGAGCGGGGGCGGCAGATGTTGAAGGAGATTTACCAGGCACCGCCGGCCAAGATCGATCTCATCCCGCATGGCATTCCCGACGTAGGTTTTGTCGATCCGACCGATTTCAAGGACCAGTTCGGCGTGGAAGGCAAGGTGGTGCTGCTCACGTTCGGGCTGCTTTCGCCGAACAAGGGGATCGAATATGTGCTCAACGCCCTGCCGCACATTCTTGCGGAGTTTCCCGACGTTGTTTATATTGTCCTGGGCGCCACCCATCCCAACGAGCTACGAGAGAATGGCGAGGCCTACCGGCTAAGCCTCGAAATCCTTGCCAAAAAGAACAAACTCGAGAAGAACGTCATTTTCTACAACCGGTTCGTAGAACTTGAAACTCTGAAGGAGTTCATCGGTGCCGCAGACTTTTACATCACGCCTTATCTCAACGAAGAGCAGATCACGTCGGGCACGCTAGCCTATGCGTTTGGTGCGGGCAAAGTGGTAATTTCTACACCGTACTGGCTCGCTGCAGAATTGTTGGCGGATGAGGAGGGCGTGCTGGTGCCATTCGGCGACGCCCCGGCCATAGCCCACGAGGTGATGGGCTTGCTGCGCGACGACACCCGCCGGCATACCATTCGCAAGAATGCTTACAAGCTGGGCCGTGAGATGGTCTGGAGTAACGTGGCGCAGCTCTATATGCGCTCATTCGAGTTGTCGCGGATCGAGGGGGCGGCGCGATCTCGAAAATCTCTTGCCACGAAGACGCTCGACCAAAAGCCGCGGGAACTGCCGGGGCTGAAGTTGAGTCATCTCTCACGGATGACCGATTCGACCGGAATCTTCCAACATGCCATTTTGAGCATCCCGAATTTTTCGGAAGGCTACTGTACGGATGACAACG
>JBARKD010000881.1:0-3757 GCA_049800615.1 Acidobacteriaceae bacterium
ATCTCTCCACTTCGGTCGAGATGACAATTTTGTGGCCGGGAGGCCGTGCCGTTTCCAGCCGGGAACTTCGAGGTCTCGTCGGCATCAGGTTTCGTCGGTTGAGGAGAAGATTCCTCGAAGGCTGCTCCACCGAGGATTGCCGTGAGTGCGGGATGAAAGCCGATCTTCAATTCGAAGGGCCGGGCCGAAGCCCCGCCCTTCACCTTCCAAGCTGAAAATCCGAGTTTTCCCTTTCGGCGGGCCGCCTTGGTTAGTTGCTGTCCCGGCGCTGCAGGGTGGGACGGTCATTCCCCTGCTGCGAGGGGTCTGGATTGTTCGGGTCGCTGTTCGAGCCACCGCTGGCACGGCGCAGCGTCGGGGCGTTGCTCTTGCCGCCGTCGTTCAGCTTGCGCTTGTTCTCAATGCGTGCCAGACGAGCCTTGACGTCGTCAAATTCCGAAGTCGTCACCACATACTCCGCCCGCGGGGGCAGAAGGGTCGCGATTTCCTTCTGTGTCGCCTCGATGCGGTCCGGCGTCTGCGGATGGCTGGAGAAAGCCTTGGCAACCAGGTTAGGCTTGGTCTTTTCCAGGTTCTCAAGCTTTTCAAAGATGGTTACGAACGCTTGCGGGTCATAGCCGGCGCGGTACATGTATTGCACACCGAGGAAATCCGCCTGAGATTCAAATCCTCGGGAGAACTGGAGGAAGGTGAGGGGAATTCCGATTTGCGCCGCTTCATAGATGCCATAACCGGTCCACCCGCCAATAAAGATCAGCGGAATGGTACCCAGCTGGGCGTAGTTCATTCGAGTTTGTTCGCGCACGGCATGATGAGCAGCCACGTGGGATATTTCGTGCGCGATCACGCCCGCCATTTCAGCCTCGTCGTCAGCGGTTAGAATCAGACCGCTGTTGACGTACATGAAACCACCGGGCAGCGCCATTGCATTCACTTCGTCAGAATCGATCACCTTGATGGTGAATGGCACCTTGGCGTCAGAATTCTTCACAAGGTTTTGCGCAACCCGGTTTACGTACTCATTCACGACCGGGTCGTTCACGAATTTGACGCTTTTTTCCAGCTGCATGGCGTAGGACTTACCCATGCGAATCTCGGTTTCGGTGGAATACCAGTTCCCCATGCCTCGACCACCGATGTCGCGCGTGCCGACTGCATTCACGTCATCAACGCTGCCTGTCTTGACCCCCGGCATCTTTTGGTCGGTCGGAGGGGTTGTAGCGTCCGGAGCAGACGAGGCCGGCGGGGTAGATGAAGCCGGCGGGGTAGATGAAGCCGGCGGAGTCGAAGAGGCAGCCGGAGAAGTTGCGGCAGGCGTGCCTGACGGGTTGGCTTGCGAGTTATCTTGCCCATATCCGGTGAGCGAAATTGCCGGGGCCAGGAGCAAGCCGGCGGCGACCATTGCTTCCGCCGGAATCAGCGTTTTACGCCACAATTTTCTCGTTGCAAATGTCATAACCCACCCACGCCTAATAACCTAGACGGCTATTAGACCAAGTATGCGCGTTTTGGCTAGCTAATAGCGGTCCAAAACGTGAAAAATGTTTTGCCGGGATGGATCTTTCCACGGTGTTCAAACGCCGGCCGGGACCGGCTCTACAGGCTGCGAACCAGCTGGGGTCCGGTGCCCCGCACCCTGCGCACAAACGAGGTCACGATCCGGGAAAGGACCTGAGGGCATTCCTCAAAGGGCAAATGCCCGGCGCCAGGAAGCAACTCAAACTCCGCCCAATCAAAACAGCGCCGCAGTTCCCGGGCAGAATCGAGGGCCACGGCCCGATCCCGGTCGCCCCACAACAAAAGCGCCGGAGTTGGTTTAACCCGATCAAGTGCGGCGCGCAGTTTCTCCATGTCATCAAACCAGGCCTTCAGGATATCGAGAACATAGTCCACCGTTCCTGGAACGCGTAACGAGCCAATGTATTTAGCGAGAGAACCGGCCTGGAGATGCGCCGGATCCCCGTACATACGACCGAGCGCAAGCGACTGCATGGAGCCGGGGAGAGTTGGAACGTGATGGGCAAACCAAGTCCCCAAGCCGCTGAGGTAGAAATTGATCAAGGGGTCGCAAAGGCGGGAGAAGGGATTAGCCGGAGCGTGCAAAGCCAGGCTCCGAACCCGGCTGGGATAATTTGCGGCCAGGGTGAGAGCCACTGCGCCACCATGGGACGTTGCCAGAAAATCGGCGGAGCCAATGCCGAATCCATCCATGAACTCAACCACACGGCCGGCTTGAGCCTCAAGCCTGGCATCAAGGCCGGGGACCCGGTCAGATTCGCCGATGCCCAGGGCGTCGACCGCATACACAGTCGAATGATCGGCCAAGTGCCGAATCGTCAACTCCCAGGTGGACGCTGTGCCGAGAAGACCGTGCAGCAGAATCAGTTCGGGCCCGGCCCCAGCCCTGAGGCAGTGCATCTGGCTACCTGCTACCGCAGTCCAGTGCTTCTCGATTTCTACGCCGCCGAAAGCGTCCAGTACCCAGCGCCCCAGTGCCATCGTGCCTCTGACCGCCCCGGCCTCGACCCGCGCCAGGGAATTCACATTCTATTCATAATCTCTATGAACGTTCCGGGCCAAAGAAAAGATGCTCGGGAATGGACTTCGGAACCTTCCGAAAGTTACCGAAAATAAGATTACGTAATATGCCACCTCATATCCAAGTAGTGAAAATCTACAGGTTTCGCGGGGATAGAATGACCGGGCCCCGGCCCGGTTCTTCAGAAGTAATATATCTCTTCTCGAATCAAGGGTATACTTTGGCAACCGAAAGATTTGGCGGGTCGGCTGGCGGAAGCCCGCGCTTGGTCCCCAGCGTGCTGTTGCTTTTGCGAAGGCCTCTGTCTGTAGCGGCGCAATGCTGAAGTCGTTTCAAGTTCGGGTAGCTGTGGTTCTTCTCGCTGGGTTCACCCTGGCGGCCGCAGTGCTCGCCTGCCTGAACTTTGCCAAAGAAGGATCCTATTCCCTGCCCACGGACTCGGTGAATTGGGTCGAAGCACCGGGCGGCCTGCTCGCGCAGCAGGTGATGAAGAATGGGCCGGGAGAACGAGCGGGAATCAAGACCGGCGACCTGCTGGTCGCTGTCAACAAAGTTTCGACTCCGCGGATTTCCTTCCTGACGCGAGAATGGGCTGCTACGGGAGTCTGGGGCCGAGTTGATTATTTTCTGAAACGATCCGGAGTGCCGATCCACGCATCGGTTTACCTGGCGGAGGCGGACCAAAGCCAGGATCAGGTGCTGCGGGTCATCGCACTGGTGTACCTGTCCATCGGTCTATATGTGTTGTTCCGGCGGTGGACGGCGCCTCGCGCCACACACTTCTACGTGTTTTGCCTCGCGTCCTTTGTTCTCTACTCGTTTAACTACACGGGCAAGTTCAATACCTTCGACTGGACCATCTACTGGGGCAGAGTGCTGGCCGGGGCCCTACAACCTGCCCTGTTCCTGCACTTTGCTCTGGCCTTTCCGGAGGAACGTGCAGGCTCCCGGCGACGCTGGGTGCGGTCCCTTATCTATGTTCCCGGCCTGGCTCTTTTGGGGCTGCAGATTGTGGCCGTGGTCGCATGGCAGGCCACCGAACTGCTGAAGACGCGCTTGGACCAGCTTGCCATGGGCTATCTTGCCATCTACTACGTCCTGGCAGCCCTGATTTTCTTCCGGAATTATCTGCTACAGACAAACCCGCTTCGCCGCCAACAATTGAAGTGGCTGACAAGGGGCGCCTTGCTGACCGTGATCCCCTTCACGGTGCTGGAC
>JBARKD010000882.1:0-3484 GCA_049800615.1 Acidobacteriaceae bacterium
TTCATGAGTAACTGGGGCGCCCCGTTGAGGACCGTGACGACAATATCGATCTTCCCATCGTTGTTTAAATCGCCGAATGCAGCGCCTCGGTGCGCGGCCGGAACGGAAAAACTCGCTCCTGCCTCTCCACTCACATCCTTGAACCTCATGCCGCCGAGATTGCGGTAGAGCAAATTGGGAAGTGGGTAGGGATTATGATTCACCTCCATGGAATTGTCGAGAATTGCGGAACCGGCAGCAAAAATATCCTTGTTCCCGTCGTTATCGAAATCGAAAATTCCTGTTCCCCACGCCGTGAAACGGGTTGTCATAGCAGCGATACCGGTCGTCTCCGTGACGTCATCAAATTGACCTTTTCCCGGATTGCGGTACAAGGGAAAGCTGTCACCGTACATCGCAGTGAGAAAAACATCAGGCCTGCCGTCGTTATCGATATCGCGGAAATCTGTCCCCATGCCAGCCACAGCCTTGCCGTTTTCGTTGTAGGCTACACCGGCCCGGAGTGCGACATCTGTAAATGTCCCATCGCCATTGTTGTGCAACAAGAAGTTTGGAATGGAGTCGTTGGAAACAAAGATGTCAGTGAACCCATCGCCATCATAATCAGCAAACGCGACCCCCATGCCTTTGCCTGAATATTGTGAGATACGCGACTGCTGCGAAACGTCACTGAATGTGCCATCACCATTGTTGCGATACAAGATATTCGGTGTTCCGCGATACTCATTGGGAGAGCAATAGTCAACGATGTTTCCCGTCTTGCAGCTGTGGGCTGTGGGAAGCGAATAATCCAGATAGTTCACAACAAACAGGTCGAGCAATCCGTCGTTGTCATAGTCAATCCATCCTGCCGTGACGGACCACGGCTTGCCCCGCTTCAGAACACCGCTGACGCCCGCTTTCTCCGCAACATCAGTGAAGGTGCCGTCTCCATTGTTGTGAAAGAGTTGATTACAGTTGAATCCGGTCACATATAGATCCACAAATCCGTCATTGTCGTAATCACCTGCCGCCACTCCCATTGAGTAGCCAATACCAGCTACACCAGCTTTTTCCGTTACATCAGTGAAGGTGCCGTTCCCATTATTGCGAAACAGTCTGTTATAGAAGCTGGGGTTGCTCTTTTTGAGGAACGGGATTTCCGCTCCATTGATAAAGAAGATGTCGAGGAGTCCATCGTTGTCGTAGTCGAAAACTGCGACACCGCCAGTCATTGTCTCAACGGAGTAGCGTTGGGGACTAACACTATTCTTCAAAACAAAATCTATTTGCGACGCCTTGATTGTGTTCTCGAAAACAATTGGCGAATCGGCAGATTGACCAGCGGCGGATACGCTTTGCCCGTCGCCGTAAAGTTGACTAGGGGGTAGGGCGCCGTCGCGTGAATTGCCAGCCACTATGCCGGCGGAGGAAGTGCGCATTGCCGGCAGTGCTCGGGAGTATGCTGTTCCGCTACCTAGAGCAGCCAGGCCTCTTACAAACTCGCGTCGGGTAATTGCCAACTTTATGTTTCCTGACCAACGCTACCACCTCGCCGCGAAGTCGTCTGCACTCCAACCTCCCCTTAAATCAATCCTGTCTTCACAGGCTGCGGAAAAACAACGCAGCGGCCCGACGAGCCTACCAGGCGTAGCCACTTGTCTAGGCAGGGATACATTATCTAGCGCCTCGCTCGTTGCTTCGGCGCGTTTTTCCGCAGCCTGTTCAGCCGCCGGTTACATTTCGGCAGGGCAGATGAATTCATCCGCCCTGTCCGATTGAGTTCCCCGTGAAAGTGACGCTTAAAACTGGATTCTAGCGACAAACTCGCCACTTCTCGGAGCGAAGTTTCCTCCGGCGTTGGAGATGCTGTTGCCAAAGAAGCCGAACCCGCTGGAGATGCTTCCGTCGCTCCCATACTGGGGAGTCTGGAAAGGATTCGATGTATTGTTCAAGTTGGGATATGCCCAACGGTTAAAGACATTGAAGAGATCCGCGCGGAGAGAGAACGTCACGCCCTCCTTGATCGGGACGACCTTGCCAAAGCCCAACTGCTCGTTGGGATATCTCGGAGCACGATAATCGCCGTAGAACGGCTTGGAATTGGCGTAGGTCCCTGGCGCCGGATTTGCCCATGCAGCGGGGTTGAGAAAGAACGTAGTGCGGGGGTTAACATGGTGATTGTTGAGACTATGCAAGAAGAGCGGCTGACCCGGAACGCGATTTGCACGAACAGAAATGAGACCGCCGTTGGCCCCATTCGCAAAAGTCACGGAATTCAAGGGGCTCGTGGAATTCGGTGTTTGTAGCGGAAAACCGCTCTGGTAATGGAAGATGCCGTCGGTTGTCCAGCCCGAAAGCAGGAGACGCCTCCACCCGGTCTGCGAGAAGCTGAATCGCGGCACCTCGTACTGGAAGTAGAAGTTGAGCGCCTGCGGCTGGTCAATCGTCTCATAGGATTTCTGGCTCTTGGGTGGGAGGGAGGGATCCTGAATCGGTACGGTCGTAAGAAAGGTCGCTTGAGCCGAGGTTGCCCCCACGCCCGTGGATGACCCCACTGTCCCCAGATTCTTCGACCACGAGTAACCGACGCCGCCCGACAACCCGTTGCTGAGCCGCTTGACAACCATGATTTGAAGCGCGTCGTACCACCAATTGCCATCGTGCTCGTAGTAGTCGGAAACTCCTCCGAATTGCGGATACGGCCGTAGTGCCTGAGCCAGGGTGGCTCCGGACGGGAACGTAGAGTACGGCGCCGTGAAGCCTCTTGCCGCCACGGCGGGAGAAGAGATCGGCTGCGTCAGCAGATTGAAGTCGTTGGCGTTCGTAACATCTAAACCTTTCTTTAAGAGCATCGATGGCGTGAGTTCGTTGGTAGTATTCGTCAGCCCGTCGGAGTTGAGCCAAACACCACGGTTGTCGATATACGAGATTTTGACCGACAGATTGTTCATCACTTCGCGCTCAATGCCAAAAGTTGTCTGCTGGAAACGTGGCGGACGGCCATTATTGGGAACAATGAATGGAGGGGGCGAGTTGGTTTGACCGATATTCGGGTAGGCGCCAGGGTCAAAATGGGTGGCGGTGATAGCAGCCGGGGAGTAGGGTATGCCATTGGAAAGCTGGCCAGCGGCAATCCCATACGATGGACTGTTCAGGGTCACCGTGTTGAAGCCAAATCCCTGGTTGCTGTAGCCTTCTTCATTCATAAAGAGCTGCGGGCCAGAATAGAATCCCCACCCCCCATGGACCACGGTCTTTGAATTCAGTTGATAACTGAGTCCCAGACGGGGCTGAATCATCCAGGGATAGAACTTCTCGAAAGTGCAGTTGCAGCGGCCCGCCCCATTCCCCTCGTATTCGGTTCCACCTGGCAGACCTCCCGCTGAAGGATTCAGGACAGTGGGACTAAATTGCGTTTCCCGCAGATACTGTTCGCGCTGCATCTGTTCGAGATCCCAACGCAGTCCGTAGTTCACCGTGAGTTTATTTGTCGCCTTCCAGG
>JBARKD010000883.1:0-2000 GCA_049800615.1 Acidobacteriaceae bacterium
CTCCATGGAAGCGTGACACGATCAGCAAAGCGAAAAGCGCCATGCCGTTGGTCGCAATGCCCCAGACGTTTGCCAGATAGCCATCCTGATAGGCGCTGTATATGGAGTACTGCAGGCTAAGAGGAAAGCCAAGGATAAAGATGGCCAGGGCCATGGCACAGGCTAGATTCAATTCATGGGCGGATGTCGAGGCCGAGACATGAAAGACCGCTCGCCAGGAAATCCATGGAAAGCTTATGGCGGCCACGGCTCCGCAAATCAAGGCGATGCAGCTCAGCGCCCAGAATGCGGAGGAAACATACTCGCGGGCTGCCTCCCGATCGTCTTTGCCACTCGCCTCCGCCAAGGCATTGATGAGCGCATTTCCCGATAGGCCAAAATCAGTCAGTGCCATCCACATGAGCAGACTGCTTATTGTCAGCCAGACGCCGTATCGTTCTGAACCGAGATAGTGGATGGTTAACGGAATGGAGAGGAAGCTGATGAGGATGTTCAATGCCTTGGCGATGAAGGAGGAGGAGGCCGTAATACCCACGCGCCGATATCTCTCGACCCCGCGATTCGAACTGGACTTGGTAAGAACCGACCAGACCTTTGCGACGTTGATGCGGTTCCATGACACTAACCGGCGGGACGTCACAGACTCTGGAGAATGTCGATCGGACAATAATCCCCCGGGATGCCAAGGCGTTCCATCCGCTTGGCGATACTACGGGTTTCCCGGCAGCTTGTCCAGAATTACTGTACGTCATTGAGATTGCTTGATTTAGCTAGAAACGAAAGAAACCGTAGCTAACCCCCGCAAGGGCATTGCAGTTCGACAAACCGGTTGACAGCGGTACTTCGCGCGGGATTGAGCTCAAGTCGTGAGCCAACCTGTGCTATCGTTGGTGTCTACAAACGAAACAAAGCGATAATAGTCGTAAGCGTTCGATAACAGCCCAAGCGTGGTTCGATGGCGGTGTTTGGGGTCAAATTTACTTCCGATCGTCAGCTTTTCAAGCAGGCCCATACGCAGCCTCACCGACTTGTTCGGAGTTTGTCCCGATGCAGCGAAGAGATTTTCTGAAACGGTCGATAGCGGCAGCCGCAGCCGCGAAACTTGCAGTTCCTCGTGCCTCGGCCGAAGTGCCGGTACACAACTGGGTCAACTATGACTTCGGTCCAGGTCCGCACGTAGCCGACCGGCTCAACCAGGGGCCCTTCCCTCAGTACCAACCGGATGCCGTCATTCCGACCGATGACGTGGTGATGACCACCACTCCCTCGGAGGAGGTCGTGCCAAACTTTGGCAAGGGCCTCGTCACCTACATCACGGCGGACATGGGTACAGAAGAAATCAAGGGCGGCGATGTTTCTCGCGCGATTGAAGACCTGGCTCTATTTCCCCTGGGCGAGCAACTTTATATTCGCCCCACCTGGCGGGAATTACAGACGCGGCCCGGGCGCCTGGAGCTACCCGATTACGTGAAACTGGTCTTTGAATTGGCCAGGAAGAATCACAAGCGGGTCGGGTTTCGGGTGCAGATGTGCGCTCCGGACTATACCCACGCGCCAGCCCTGCCGGACTTTGTCCTGGACAAGGTGCCGAAAGTCGACCTGGTACTCAGCGACCAGGAAAACAGAGCCGAGGCAAAAAGATATTTGGAGAACCCGTATTCGCGTTTTCAGCCGCGATATGATCATCCCTTTTTTCAGCAGGCATTCAAGGAACTGGTGGGCCTGCTGGCGGCGGAATTCGATGGCAATCCGCAAATCGAATTTATGGACACCTTCATGTACGGCTTCTGGGGTGAAGGACACACCTGGCCGTTCGGCAATAATCCTTTCCCGGATTACCAAACAGCGGAGCGCACGTGGACGCATATGCTGGAGGTTCAGCTCGAGTCCTTTTCAAAAACTCCCCTGCTTACCAACACTCAGCCCGATTTCAGCCGGGTAGGAAATTCGCAGATCTTAGACCGTACTGTGCGCAGCAACAATTGGATTCGCAGCGACAC
>JBARKD010000884.1:0-13076 GCA_049800615.1 Acidobacteriaceae bacterium
TTCCAGAGCTGGGTGACCGTTTGGCCGTTGGCAAATGTCCAGGTTAACGTCCAGTTCGAGAGGGCAGTGCTCCCCGTGTTGTCGATGGTAATCGCGGCGCCGAATCCGCTCGGCCATTGGTTGGTGATGGAATAGATCACGTGGCACGAGGATCCGCCTCCGCTGGCGGGCGAAGTTTCCGCGCTGCCTTGGGCAGACGCGGGCGAAGTTCCATCCGCATCCACCGCTTCCACCCGGTAGTAGTACGTTGTTCCCGCTGCGAGTCCGCCGTCGGAGTAGCTGGTGCTGGTAATTCCGCTGGCGATCTGGTTGCTCGAGGACGCAGTGAAGCCACTGGTTTGGCTACGGAACACGTTGTACGAACTGATGGTGCAGTTAGCTGGAGCCGTATCGGCCGTCCAGCTTACGTTGATCACGCTCGAGGAAGCGGCTGTGCCTTTCACTCCGCTGGGAGACGAAGGTGCTGCGGCGCATTTCGAGCCGCCCCCGCCACTGCCGGCTGCCGCGCTTACTGAAAAGCCGCTCGCCCCGAGACCTTGGCCGCCCGTCCAAATCTCAAAACCGAACTCCACATCGATCAGCCACCAGGAAGCCTCCAGGCTGCCGCGCGACACCGCATCGCTGAAAAACGGTAGTAGATTCAGGTTGCTCACAGACGTTACCGGAGTCTGCCGAACATAGGACACGATCTTCCACGAGGATTGCTGGCCCGTCCAAACCTCCCACGTCGCGCCGTCAATTGTCTCCGTTGCCGTTTGCGAACCGAATGGCTGCGGCGATCCCTGGTGATTGATCCAGATCATGATCTCCGTCCCGTTTGGTTGTCCGGACGTGGTCGATGTCTGGTTGAACCAGATGTCGTATGCGGAGTCGTTGTTATACCCGGAAGGCTGGGTGATCGTCACGCTCGTGCTTGCCGATGCAATATTGTTTTCTTCGATGGGAAAAGGATTCGAGCTGGTGCAATCCCCCCAATGGCAGCCACGGTAGAGTGAGGCGTAAGTTGCCGGGGCGCCGTCAGTAGGCAAATCAAAATCCGCGGTCGTCAGGGTAAATCCTGTACCGCTCACCGTGGCGCATTGCTCAGCGCCGGAATTCCACTCGTTGTTTTGATAGATATAGGCCCCGCCATCGATGGAAACGGTTCCGAAGGTCGCACATGTGGATTGAGCCGCTCCTCGAATTGGCACGCCCAACATTGCCAGGCATCCTGCCACAATCGCCAACATCTGGATACGCGAACGCTGATTCATCAATTCGCTCCTTAATAGTTACGTTTACCCCGGGATGTTTCGCTTGGTGTGACGCAGGATTTCTGAGCTGACCTCGGCCGCGCGAGCTTCGGCGATACCTTAGAGTAGGCCCGAATCTACCGATAGCGTGCCGGCGAACATGATGCGGAATGGTTACGAAAGTGAGGGTTTCCTATTGTGGTTCCTCTTGTGCCATGCCTGCGACAATAGTCCGCAATTCTGAAAGGAACGCACTTCAACGCCTTAAACTCCGCAATAATTTTCGCGGGCTTAAAGTGCTGCTTAAAATTTGTACCTCAATGCAAAACCGACTTTTAACGTCTTTTAAATACTGGGCTGTTTCAATTTCCCGCGGCCTCTGTGCCGCTCCTCGACGCAATGACACTTTGGGCATTCGAATAAATCGATAACCGACTCCTCTGCCGGGTCTGGTGCGGGAATCGTGGCCACGTCTTCCATGATCGCGTCGCATTCCGGGCAAAACATAAGCTTCACATCCTTTCGCAACTCACCAGTCTAACCATCCCGGCAGTCCCCTGATGCAGACACTGGGTCGCGCCAAAAGCGGCCGAAATACTCAACGCCCTTCCGGCAGCCGAATTCCGGGATATATCTTGATAACTGCGGCGTCGTCTTCCCGCCCAAATCCGGAACTGGAAGCTTGCAGAAACATCTGATGTGCCGTGCTCGCGAGGGGCAAGGGAAACTTGCTGCCGCGCGCCAGGTCGAGCACCAGCCCCAGGTCCTTGGCGATAATATCCACCGCCGAGAGAGGCGTGTAATCTCCGGCCAGCACGTGGGCCATCCGGTTCTCGAACATCCAGCTATTGCCTGCGGCGTGAGTGACTACGTCGTAGAGCACTGTAGGATCGATGCCCTCGCGTATGCCCAGCGCCATCGCTTCGGCGGCCGCGGCCAGGTGCACGCCCGCCAGGAGCTGATGGACAATCTTTACCTTGCTCCCAGTCCCGGCGGCCGCACCGAGACGATAGACTTTCGTCGCCATTGCCTCCAATGCGCCCCCGGCTTTTGCATACGCATCTGCGTGGCCCGACGTCATCATGGTGATCTCGCCTTTTGCCGCCTTCGCCGCTCCCCCGGAAATCGGCGCATCGAGGTACAAGATGCCCTTTTCCGCCAGACGACGCTCCATCCCCATCGACCAGTTTGGGTCCACCGTGGAGCACATGACAAAGAGGCTGCCCGCCTTCATGGCCGCGGCCGCGCCCTCTTCGCCAAACAAGACAGTTTCGTTTTGCGTGGAGTTGACCACTACGCTGATCAATAGTTCGCAGCGTGCGGCCATCTCCGCCGGACTTGCGCAAACCACGCCGCCTTGCGCGGCAAAGCTCTCGGCAACGTCCCGCCGTACATCGAACACATGGACGTGGAAGCCGCCTCGCCGCAAGGATGCAGCCATACCCATCCCCATCGCGCCGAGCCCGATAAGCCCTACGGACTTTTCGCTCATCAATCTCCTCTCACCGAACAGCGAATTCGCGGAGAGTGCAGCAAGACGCAGCCTGCGCCCACCTGCACCCACTTGCTTTTATCCTCATCGCTGGGCGAAACGCGCGCAACCTCATCCCGCAACTTCGCCCCCAATCTGATTTCCCCCAACGTGGTTAGAAGACAAGGGCAGCGTAGGCTCCACGGCCCTGGCGCCGCTAGAGACTTTCCCCAGCATGGAGAGCGTGGCGGCCACCACAAAATTCACCACGAGCGCGGGCAGTGCGGCATAGATCCCGTACACCTGCCCGGCAAAGTGCAGAGGATAGATCGAGGTCCTCAAGCCAAGAGAGGCTACCATCGCTGTGCCGGTGGCCATCCCCGCAAGCCATCCCCAGAGCAGCGCGGGACCGGAAAAGAACCGGGTGAAGAGACCGCCCACGACCGCGGGCAGCAGCTGCAAAATCCACACGCCTCCCAGCAGTTGCAGCTCGATGGCAAATTGAGTTCGGACCAGCAGCACAAAGGCAAGAGCCCCCAACTTGATCGCGAGCGAGACTAGCTTTGCCATGGTGGCTTCCTGGGTGCCTGTCATGGCTGCGCTGAAGAATGAGCGATGCAGCAGTTCGCCATAGAGGTTGCGGGTGAAAAGATTGGCCGTGGCGATGGACATAATCGCGGCCGGAACCAGCGCGCCGATCGCAATAGCCGCCAGGCAAAAACCGGCAAACCAGGAAGGGAACACCCTGGTCAGCAGCAGGGGAACCGCGCTCGAGGAGTTCGTGCTGTGGATTCCCGCCGCGATCGCCACGTATCCCAGCAAGGCGACGAGCCCGAGCAGCAGGTTATAGGCCGGCATCAAGGCCGCATTGCGACGAATCACGCGATCGCTGGCGGCGCTCAGCGTGCCCGTAACAGTGTGCGGATAAAGCATCAATGCCATAGCCGACCCCAGGGCCAGCGAAGAATAGCTCATGTATTGTGGCGGACGCAGGATGATCGAACCCTGTGGCGTGTGCCCGCCGAGCGTGGAGGCCGCCGCCGCGAAGATATGGCCGTACCCGCCCAGCTTCGCCGGCACAATCAGGACCACCGCCAACACCATCGCGTAGAGCATCACGTCTTTCACAATCGCGATCAGCGCCGGCGCCCGCAGTCCGCTGGAATAGGTATAGGCCGCAAGAATCACGAAGGCCGCAATCAGCGGCCACTCCCCGCGGATGCCAAGGCCGGCAATCACCTCGCGCATCCCGACCAACTGCAGCGCAATGTAAGGCATCGTGGCCAGGATCCCAGTCAAAGCGAAGGCGACCGCCAGCCAGCGGCTCTGGTATCGTCCGCGAACGTAGTCCGCCAGGGTTACGTAGCCATTGCTATGACATATACGCCACAGCGGGGGCAGCACCAGCATCATGATGGGATAACTCATAATGCAGTAGGGAATCGCGAAGAAACCGATCGCGCCTGCGCCGAACAATGCGGCCGGCACCGCAATCACGGTGTAGGCCGTGTACAGGTCGCCGCCGATCAGGAACCAGGTAACCAGTGTGCCGAACTTGCGGCCTGCCAGGCCCCACTCCTCAAGATCGGCCAGACCCGGTCCCGCGATGTCCGATCGTCGCCACCGTACAGCCCAGAATCCGGCGCCGGTGACCAGGAGAAAACATCCACAGAAAACGGCTAACGCTACAGGATCGACTGCGGACTGACCACTCAACCAGTACCCCTCCACATAATTCTCATCCCGCGGAAAAGTGCATAAAGCTGGCCAACGCCGCCAACCTCAACAGGAACTCTGGTTTTATGTCCTCATTGCGGCAACAGGCCTACGGCTAGCGTAGCAGCGCGCCGTTGTTGCTCGTCCATTCATCCACAACCACGCCCAGATCGTTGAGAATCTGGATCGTCGCTTCTACATTGCGACGGATCGCGACCCGTTCATTCTTGGGGGCCGTAGGGGACTCCTCAATGGCTACCACGCGGCCGTATGGCCACGCGTCCGGCGAAAGCGAGGCCAAAGCTCGAGGCAAATCCGCCAGCCTGATATCCAGTTCCTCCGTGCGCGCTTTCGCCGGCCGCAGCATGCCCCCGGCGTCGAAGCCGTTCGGATTCCGATCACGATAAATGATGGTCAACGTGATCGTCTGCGGATGAACCACCAGAAACGGATTCGCGTAAGCGTCTTTACTGTGCACGCTGAGATAGCGATTTTTCGACGGTGGAGGAATTTGTTCCAGATCCAGACGGGCGGCGTCCATTCTGCTTTGTTCCGCCTGCCGTTCCTGGCGCACCTCAGCCCGCGACGGCGTCGAACTCGAAGGGACGCTCTTGCAGCCCACAGCTCCAGCCAGAAAAACGCAACACACGGCGATATGCTTAGGCAAAGCCCTCCAGCGCGCTTGGCGCCTTAACAGGAAAAAAGGAGTCGGGGGTTGCGGCGGAGCCACAGACTCAAGCATAACAAGCCCAACCCGGCAGCACCGGTTCGTGATGCGCCCGCCGGGTTGGTCAGCGTGGTTCATTTCCCGCTCCAGGCTGGCGAGCGCTTCTCCAGAAACGCCTGCGTACCTTCTGTCTTGTCGCTAGTGGAACAAGCCAGGCCGAATAGCGATGCTTCCAGCGCGAGTCCGGCGTCGAGCGGCAGATCGTAGCCCACATTGACGGCACGAATGGAATCCCGCACCGCAAGTGGCGCCATGGCCGCAATCATCTGGGCGATCTGCTCGGCCCGCGGCATCAGTTGATTTGGCTCCACTACTTCTTCCACCAATCCCACGCGGAGCGCCTCCGCGGCACTGATGGGTTCCCCGGTCAAAATCATCTTGAGCGCCGCGCCCTTGCCTATCAGCCGCGGCAGGCGTTGTGTCCCGCCGTAGCCAGGGATTAACCCGATCCTGACTTCGGGTTGTCCCAGGCGGGCGGTCGAGCTGGCAATCCGCAGAGTACAGGCCAGCGCCAGCTCGCATCCGCCCCCAAGCGCGAAACCGTTGATACAGGCAATCACCGGCTTGCCGCAATTCTCTATCAAGTGAAAGATGCGCTGTCCGCGGGCGGCTGCTCGCTCCCCTTCCACGGCGGAAAGGGCTACGACTTCCCGTATATCCGCCCCGGCCACGAAAGCTTTCTCTCCCGCTCCGGTAATTAAAACCACGCGCACGGATTCATCCTGCTGTATGTCGAGAATGACCTGTTCCAGCTCTGCCATGCTCTGCAGGTTAAGCGCGTTGAGTACTTTGGGGCGATCTATGGTGATCAGTGCCAGGGGTAGGCGCCGTTCGTATCGAATATTCTCCAAAACCATGTGTTCTCCAAAACCAAAATCGAGTCACTCCGGGATGAAGCTCAATCATCCCATTTTCATACTCCCCCCGTGCTTTGCCTGCGCCGCCTGGCAGAGCAGCGGCCGAGTCTCCCACGGAATTGTCATCCCGAGTGCCTGTGACCTTTTTTGGTTTGAAGGGGCGGCCTTTTCAGCCCCGCCGTCAAATCAATAGAAGATCGGCTGAGGCCAAGGCTCGGGGTGCCCCATCCTACGCGTTCTTCGCGTAGGGTGGGATCCTGCAACGCTACACACACTGTGCGGTGACTCTCTGGGTCAGGACCCCCGCCATGTCCCGGTGATAACCTCAAAACAGGATGATTAAGGGAATCACAATCGTGCGTCCCGCGGGGACACCCGAAGCGTACGAGAAGCTTGCCGGCTTTTTCTCGGCGTTGGGATTTGAGGCGGGCCGTGGATGGGAGCAGGACCTGAGCCGTGGCGTGTCCTTTCTGGCTCCGCTGGGAAACCTGGAGTTTGCGGATGGCGTCACCCCGGGGCCCTCGCAAATCATGGTGGAGGTGACCGCGCTGGACGCGGTTTACGCCGTCGCCCGCGACTGGATGCTTCGCAACTGGGGTGAGCAGGAAGCTGGCCGGCGGTTAACCTCCGTAGAAGAAACCAGCTGGAAATCCCGCCAGTTCATCGTCGAGCCCGCGCCCGGCCACACCATCGCTTTCTGGCAATGGGACGATCCTCACAAGGGTCGGCCCGTGGCCGTGGAAGGGGATTTGAGCGCCCATGGGATGCGCTTTGCCATCGTCGTATCGCGCTGGAACGCGGTGATCACCGACCGGCTCCTGCAGGGAGCTCTCGACGCCCTCTACCGCAGCGGCGCCGCCCGCCGCGATGTACAGGTGATCCGCGTGCCTGGAGCATGGGAGATTCCGCTGGCTGCCCGCAAGGCCGCCGCTCACGGCCAGGTGGACGCCGTGATCACCCTGGGCGTGCTGCTGCGCGGCGAAACTGCCCACTACGAGGCCATCTACAACGAGGTCTCGCGCGGCATTGGCCAGTCGCAGCAGGAGACAGGCGTTCCCCATGCCTTCGGCGTCCTGACCTGCGAGACCCTGGAGCAGGCGTTAGATCGGGCCGGCATAAAGGCCGGCAACAAAGGATTCGAAGCCGCCATCGCCGCCATCGAGATGGTCTCGCTCGATCGCAAGATGGCTGCGCAGGCCGCCGGCCAGAACACCGTGCCCGCCTCATGAGCGCCACCGGTAAACGGCGCAAGTCCCGCGAACTGTCCATGCAGATGCTCTTTCAAGCGGATGTGGGCAAGCACACGCCGGACCAGGTGCGCAAAACGTTTTGGGCTTCGCGTGAAGAAGTCGATGCCGAGACCCGCGGTTTTTCCGAAGATATCTTTCGTGTCGCGACCGTTCGCAATGAGGAGATCGACGATCTCATCCAGTCGCATTCCCAGAACTGGCGCCTGAACCGGATGCCCGCCGTCGACCGTAGTGTCCTGCGAACCGCGGTCGCAGAACTCCTGGGTTTCCCTGATACCCCGGCTCCAATCGTCATCAACGAATCGCTGGAAATCGCACGCCGCTACTCCGCGCCGGAGTCTTTGAAATTCCTGAACGGCGTTCTCGATGCAATCGCACAGGAGCTAAGCAAGGTTTCCGGCCTTGCCAACACCCGCAAGCGAGAAAACTGATAAAACTGGCCCGCTGGCCACGCCGGCTTTCCGGGATAGTAATCCTCAGACCGGTGTCCTACGTCTGTTTACATCATCAATCGAAGAAGTGGGCACGATAAGGGGCACTGCACGGGTGCCGATTTCGTATTTGACAACGAAAGTTGTAGGAACTTTTCTCGCCGCGGTTGGTTTTTACCTTTCGTAGACGTCGCTGGTCGTTTGACCTGCCTGTGGGATGGGCCCCCATTGGGTTCAAGAAGACTATGCCTGCAGAAGGGAAAAGCGTGAGAAGCTCCCATTCGTCCTGCAGGTTGCGAGCATGGCTTTTGCTGGCATGTTTGACGGGTGCCGTTCAGGCGCAAACTCAGTCCGCTCCAACTGCCGGCTCCACGCCTCCTTCCACATCCGTGCCGGACGCACCTGACACAGCAGCTCCGTCGAAGCAGGACAAGGCCGAAGAACAACTCAAGCAGCAGGAGCGTCAAAGGATCGCCGGAATCGTCCCCAACTTCAATGTTTCTTACCAGCAAGATGCGCTGGCCCTGTCACGCACGCAGAAGCTTCGCCTGGCCTGGCATACAGCAACGGATCCTGTCACTTTTGCCATCGCCGGATTTGATGCAGGTCTTAGCCAGGCGCAAAACGAGTTTCCTGGCTATGGGCAGGGAGCGCAGGGATATGCCAAGCGCTTTGGAGCTTCCTACGCGGATAACTTTGACGGCACGATGCTGGGCAACGCCCTCCTCCCAATTTTGTTCAAGCAGGATCCACGGTACTTCCGGCGCGGGGAGGGGAGTTTTTCCTCCCGCCTCTTGTATTCTCTTTCCACCACGGTCTGGTGCAGGAACGATAGCGGCAGCCACGGTCCGAACTTTTCCAACATATTGGGAAACTTAGCTGCCGGCGGCATTTCCAATCTCTATTACCCATCCACGGATCGCGGTGCCGGCTTGACTTTCGAACGCGGTCTTACCGTCACGGCCTATGGCTCGGCTGGCGGCGTGTTCAACGAATTCTGGCCGGATATCGCGCGGAAAATTCTCAAAAACAAAATGGCCAAACTCCAGCCGCACGTTCCGCCGCCCTCTGTTACCCCCTCAGCTCCTGCGCCGCATTAGTGGAGTGCGTCCTGTAACTTTCGGGCGTGAAGGGGCGGGGCTTACGTTATTTCTGACGCACTACATTAGTGGCCTGTCGCAGAGAAGACGTTAGTAAAGCAAATGAATTGTCATCTCGACCGAAGCGTACCCGGATTTCCCGTTACGCTGAACTGGACACGTCCACGTATGCGCCTTTCCGCTAAAGAAAGGCGCATGAAGCTCGCCAACGCCACCAACCTAAACGGGAAATCCGGGGTAGCGAAGTGGAGAGATCTGCAGTTTCCTTCCCCAACTCCGATCCTCTCAATCAGTAACGCTTTCTCCGGCGCACTACACGAGCGGGCGAGAACCTCATTTCAAATCCATCACCACGATTCGCCCATCGGATTGAAAGGTCCCCCCGGTTGCGGTCTTGGCTGTGGTCAGCGGATTGCTGGGCATGACATAGGCTGCGCCGGCGATCACTCCGGCTGCCGCAAAGCTCTGCTCCACAAAGTCCCGTTCCTGGTCGATATTGGCGTCGATATGATGGGTGATCCCGCCGTTGCGCTGGTCCTTCTCGAAGCCTGCGTCATGCGTTGCCGAACCCACCCAGAGCGGCTCTCCCCCTACTGTCTCTGTCGACTTCCAAACCCTCAGGTGATGGCGAATCGCAGCCACGGCGATCGGGTCGGCGCGGGCAAATGACAGGTCCTGCGGCCGGCCAAACAGGTAAAGAGTGCTCATCGGCATTTCCGTGTAAGCCGCGTGGGTAAGCGTCGAAACTAACCCGTGAACCACGGCATCCTGGGTCGTCTTGTCGACCTTAACCCAGCCGGCAGCGATAAATGCCTTGGTTACCTGGTCCTCCGTGCCGATCAATGAGTAGTTAACCATGTCGCCTGGATTCCCCTGCAGGTCTCCGACTCGCCGCGGGACATTAGCGAACAGTTGCGGTGACAGAAGTTTCTCCAGGTCCGGCGCCGACACCGTTTTCTGCGTGGGCTGATCCGTCAGCTTCATCTTCACAGTGATGTCGCCGCTTCCCGAGAGGTCCGACGTGAGATTCGAGCGCAAAAATAAATGTCCCGTCGAGGAGACATCCATATCTTTGCTGGCGCCGATAAGGAAGGGAACCGCCGCGGATTCGTTTCCGATGCGCCCGATCAGTGCCCCGCTGTTGGCCGAGTTCAGCGGGTATATGCGCATCAGGTCCTTCCATCCGCGGGTCAGGCCGTCCGGCGGGCTCGTTCGCCCGTCCCCCATCGTCAGGTTGCCGCTGGCCGTGAAATTAAGATGGTCTCCCGGCGCCACCACCACTCCTGTATCCGTCCAGTCTCCGCTCTCGATTTTGAAGGAATAGGAGCCTTTGCGCGCCTTCAACACCGAGGCGTCCGGGGTGGTGGACTTAATCACTTCTACGGCCGGATGCGTGGCCGGAGCAGCCGGAGCCTGGCCAAACAGCGGCGAACTGAGCATCAGTCCGCAGGCGAGGAGGTGGACATTCGATTTCATGCTCATTATGACGTCCGAAACGACCAAAGAGATACTGGGGCCAAATAGAAAGGGCCTCGGCCAATTTCGGCCGGGGCCCTCATTTTACTGAGTTGTCGTTAGTAGCGGTAGGTTTCGGGTTTGTATGGGCCTTCCACCGCCACACCAAGGTAGTCGGCTTGCGTTGCCGACAATTTGGTCAGCTTTACACCAATCTTTTCCAGGTGCAGGCGTGCGACCTCTTCATCGAGATGCTTGGGCAGAGTGTAAACGTCGATCTTGTAAGTGTCTTTGTTCTTCCACAGGTCGAGCTGCGCCAGGGTCTGGTTGGAAAAGCTGTTGCTCATGACAAAGCTGGGGTGGCCGGTCGCGCAGCCCAGATTCACCAGTCGGCCTTCTGCAAGGACAAAAATGGTGTTTCCGGCGGGGAACGTGTACTGGTCCACCTGCGGCTTGACGTTCACCTTCTTGACCCCGGTCGAGTTGTTCAGGCGATCGATCTGGATCTCGTTATCGAAGTGGCCGATGTTGCAAACGATGGCCTGATCTTTCATTTTCTGCAGGTGTTCCAGCGTCAGCACATCCAGATTCCCGGTGCACGTGACGTAGATGTCGCCCCGGCCCAGTGTGTCTTCGACCGTGGTCACCTCAAAACCTTCCATCGCTGCTTGCAGGGCGTTGATGGGGTCGATTTCGGTGACCACCACCCGTGCGCCCATTCCGCGCAGAGAGTGCGCCGAGCCTTTGCCTACATCTCCATACCCGCAGATGACGGCTACTTTGCCCGCCACCATGACGTCCGTCGCCCGTTTGATGCCGTCCGCCAAAGATTCGCGGCAACCGTAAAGATTGTCGAACTTCGACTTGGTGACCGAATCGTTGACGTTGATGGCCGGCACCAGCAGTTTGCCCTGCTCCTTCATCTTGTAGAGCCGATGCACGCCGGTCGTGGTCTCTTCCGAAACGCCCCGCCACTCCTTGGCAACCGCGTGCCAGTGCTTGGGACTTTCCGCATGCATCTTCTTCAGCAGATCCTTGATCACCTGCTCTTCATGGTTCGAGGACGAAGTGTTGACCCAGCCATCGCCGTTCTCCAACTCGTAACCTTTGTGGATCAGCAGTGTGACGTCGCCGCCATCATCCACCACCAGTTGCGGCCCCTTGCCTTCTCCGTGATCGAGAGCCTGAGCCGTGCACCACCAGTACTCTTCGAGCGTTTCTCCCTTCCAGGCAAACACGGGAACGCCCGCGGCTGCGATCGCCGCTGCGGCGTGGTCCTGGGTGGAAAAGATGTTGCAGCTTGCCCACCGCACCTTCGCCCCAAGCTCTACCAGGGTCTCGATCAGCACGGCGGTCTGGATCGTCATGTGCAGGGAGCCGGTAACGCGAACACCGGCGAGCGGCTTGCCCGCGGCATACTTGCGGCGGATGGACATCAGGCCGGGCATCTCATGCTCGGCAATCGAGATCTCTTTGCGGCCCCAATCGGCCAGGGAAAGGTCAGCCACCTTGTAGGAGGGAGCGGCAGTACGGTCTATGGTTGCTGTGGACATGTTTTAGCCTCATATCGATACATCAGGATATGTTGATACAATATTCCCTGATGGCCGGAACGTCAATTGTAAAATCGCTGCGCGTGCTCGGTGATGCCAATAGGCTGCGCATGCTGTTACTTCTGTCACGCGAAGAGCTTTCTGTCGCGGAGTTGCAGGAGATTTTGGCCATGGGGCAAAGCTCAATCTCCACCCACCTGGCGCAATTGAAGCACGCCGGCCTCGTGGAAGATCGTCGCGCTGGCAAGAACATCTGGTACCGTTCCCGGGCGAGTGGGGACGTCATTTCCAGGTTGCTCGCCTTGCTCCAGCAGACCCCACAGGAGCTGCCGGAAGCCCAGCCCGATCGCGCTGCTCTGGATCTGGTGCTGCGCAAGCGGCAAGACAAGACCCGGGCGTTTTTCGACGACATGGCTGGACGCCTTGGTCGCGAATTTGTTCCCGGCCGCTCATGGAAGAGCATCACGGAAGCCTTATTGCTGCTGTTGCCGCCGATGGTGATTGCTGATCTGGGCGCGGGCGAGGGAGCCTTTTCTCTGTTGCTGGCCCAGCGCGCGATGAAGGTGATCGCGATCGACAATTCCGATCGAATGGTGGAGCTGGGCGCCGCGTTGGCTCGAAATCAGGACCTCCCGGCCTTGGAATACCGCAAAGGAGATCTGGAAGCGGTGCCTATTGACGATGGTTCCGTCGATGTAGCGCTCTTCAGTCAATCCCTGCATCATGCCCTTCATCCGGAGCGTGCGATTGCCGAAGCGTGGCGCATCCTGAAACCGGGAGGACGTATCGTCATCCTGGACTTGGTGCAGCATCGTTTTGTCGAGGCCAGGGAAATGTACGCCGACGTCTGGCTGGGCTTCAGCGAAGTGGAGTTGGAGCTGCTGATGGGCAAAGCCGGCTTTTCCCGCGTGCATACTTCGATCGTACACAAGGAAACCAAAGCCCCTCATTTTCAGACTGTCCTTGCCACGGGCGTGAGACCCGCTGCAGATCCATCCACCGCACTCGATTGAAACGCAAGCCTCCCCTTTGTCATTCCGAGCGCAGCCGAGGAATCTGCAGTTTTCCTGATCACCCACAGAATTGTCATTTCATCTTGAAGGGGCGGGGCTTCAGCCCCGCCGTCAATTTGAAGAGAAGACCGGCTTCACAGGCTGCGGAAAAACGCGGTTTTTGTATCAGGGCCCGACTTCAGTCGGGCCGTAAATGATTCAGAATACGTCGGGCTTTACAGGCTGCGGAAAAACGCGCCGAAGCAACGAGCGAGGCGCTAGATAATGTATC
>JBARKD010000885.1:0-14660 GCA_049800615.1 Acidobacteriaceae bacterium
AAAAAAAATAGCGATGAACACCACCACTTTCGGGAAACGCAAGGCATCGGTGTAGGTCATGATGTGATCGCGCATAAGAAGGAAAGCGAGTGGGAGATGGCGTCTCAAGCAATGGCTGAAATGTTTCGAAAAGGGTAGCTTATGGGCGATTGGCCGAGCCCCGCGGCTGGGCGAAATAAAGTCACAGACTCCGAGGATGACGATCCGTCCTCAGGCTCCCAATTCCAGATCGTCAAAACCCCGCCACTTGTAGAACGCGACTGAGGCGAGCCAGCTGAACACAAACAATCCGACAATGAAATAACCAAGAGTGCCGAAGTTGGCGTTGAGGCGGTTCACTCCGTCCCAGAAAGCACCGCGCAGGTGAAACTGGCCGGCCAGAAGTCCCAGGGCCTCGATTCCTCCAACAGCAATGGCGACCACCACGGAAACACTCGTGATGGTGATGTTGTAGTAGAGCTTGCGAATCGGCTTGACGAACGCCCATCCATAGGCGCCCAGCATCAGGATGTTGTCGGTGGTGTCGATCAATGACATCCCGGCGGCAAAGAGCACGGGGAAAATCAGGATCGACCAAAAGGAAAGTCCGCGGGCTGCCTCGGCAGCGGAAATCCCCAGCACGCCAATCTCGGTTGCCGTATCGAACCCAAGGCCAAACAACAATCCGAGCGGATACATGTGCCAACTGCGCGTGATCATGCGGAACATGGGGCGAAACAGACGGGCTAACAGTCCGCGGCCTGCCAGCAACAGATCCAGATCCTCTTCGATGCAGGGCGCCCCGGCGCGAACCCTGCGAAACGTGGCAACGACGCTGCGCAGAACCACCAGGTTGACCGCCGCAATCCCAAACAGGAAAAGCGTCGACACCAGAGTACCCACCATCCCCCCAACCTCGCGGATGGCGTCCATGCGGTGCTGGAGGGCGAGCGCAGTCCAGGCGATCGCCACCGAGCCAAGCAGAACGACAGTCGAATGGCCTAAAGAGAACATCAGTCCAACCGCGACCGGGCGCTTGCCTTCGTACATGAATTTCCGCGTCACGTTATCGATGGCGGCAATGTGATCCGCGTCGACCGCGTGGCGAAGCCCCAGGCTGTAGGCGAGAAACGCCGTGCCCAACAGTACCGGGAAGTGGCGGAAGGCCAGGATGGCCCAGAGCCACGCGCCCCCGTTAAAAACCGCGAGGAATGCGTATACGCCAAGCACCTTGTTTCGAGTGTTGCCGGTCTTCTGGTTAAATGAAATCCGCAAAAAAAGGCCTCATCGGATGCTGGGTTTCGCCGGTACTACGATTGTCGAAATTGTATTACTTTTGCGGGCAGGCGGGGAGCGTCAAGACCTGATGCGCGGAGACGTGGACGCGTAAGACAGCATGATTCCCCGGAGGATCATAGCAGGCAAAACCTGCAAAGAGAACGGGAAGATTTCTCGACCGGTCTCGAGCGCTGCGCGTAGTATCCACTGGTAGCACGAAATTGGATAACGTACACGCCGGCAACTTTTTGCTTTAGTCTCCCGTCCCATTGATTCATGCAATAAATCAAAATGGCTTCTGAACGTTTGGTGGAGTAATGGGAAAATCCGGGTACCTCGGGATGACAATTCTGTCTATCTGTCTAGGGGCGGAGATTGTACCCTCAGCGGCTGAAGCCGGTCTTCTATTCAAATTGACGGCGGGGCTGAAAGCCCCGCCCCTTCAAAAGCAAACCCACAGGTTCTAGCATGACATTTTTGTCTCGGGGCGGAAAAAAGGAAACCGCAGATCCCTCCACTACCCCGGATTTCCTGTTGAGGTGGTGGCGCTGGCGAGCTTCATGCGCCTTTCTTTGACGGAAAGGCGCATACGTTGTCGTGTCGGGTGCAGAGTATCAGGAAATCCGGGTTCGGTCGGGACGACAATTCTGCGAGCGAGAAAGGTTGGCTTTTCCAGGAAACGTCGACCGATTGCTTTTGGCCAGGCCGGTGGCCGAAGCAACGAGCGAGGCGCTAGATAGCGTACCCCTGCGTAGACAACTTACTACGCATGGTAGGTCTGTCGAGCCGCTACGTTGTTTTTCCGCAGCCTGTTAGGGAATGTCTAAGAGTGCTTATCGGTCTTAAGTTTTCTCCCGGAATTGGTTAACACCAACTTCCCTAGCTCGACTCCGCGCAGGGCCAGCATACGATCTGCAAGTTCCTGCAGTTCCTTGCTTCGGCCCTTCATGATGATCACCTCCAAACAGTAATGATGATCAAGATGTACGTGGGTGGCAGCCAGCACCTTCGCTCCGGCCGCATGCTGCGCTTCGGTCAGCTTTTCGGAAAGATTCGGGACATGATGGTCGTAGACCAGAGTCAACGTCCCGACAACGGGTTTGTTCGAGTCAACGGTCTCGGCGAGCAGCGCTTCGCGAATCAAATCGCGAAAAGCTTCCGAGCGGTTCTTGTAAGCTCGTTTGGCAATCAACCGATCGAATTCGCTTAACAGCTCTTCATCGATGGAAACTCCGGTTCTGGCCAATTCTGCCATGGTTGCTTCTCCCCGCGATCAATGAGCCGCGGCCAGATCTTGATCCTTTGTTTCACGGATGGAAAGCAGCCCCAAAAGTGTCAGCACCGCGGCCGCGCAGAGGTAGTAGCCGACATATTGGAGCCCGTAGGTTTTCGCCAGCCAGGTTGCGATATAGGGCGCCAGCGACGCACCCAGAATGCCGGCCAGGCTGAAGGCGAGTGAACTGCCGGTGTAGCGCACGCTGGTGGGAAAGAGCTCAGAAATCACGGTGCCCAGCGGTCCGTAGGTGACGCCCATCAACCCGAGTCCAACCGCCATCATCAGAGTCGCGCCTGTGGTTCCGGCAACGAACATCGGGGCCATCACGAGGCCGAAAAGAAAGATTGCTACGGTAACGCCGATCATGACCCGTCGCCGCCCGCGCTCTGCCAGGACCGCGGAAATCGGAATCGTTAAGGCGAAGAACAGGATGCAGAATAACTGCATGAGCAGAAACTTTTGCCGGCTGAAATGGAGCGCACTGACGCCCCAGGAGAGCGCGAACACGGTCATCAGGTAGAAGAGAACGAACGTCGCCAGGCTTACTGCAATGCCGCCGATAAGCGCCCCGGGATGATCTCGAAAGACCGCCAGCATAGGCAGCTTCTCCTGCTGGCCACGATCGACGGCTTCGCGAAACACGGGCGTCTCGGTGATGGTCAAGCGCACATAAAGGCCGAGGAATACCAGCACCGCGCTCGACAGGAAAGGCAGACGCCAGCCGAAGGCGAAGAACTGCTGGTCGGTCAGCCAATGTGAGAGCAGGAGGAAGGTGCCACCGGACAGGAAAAACCCGAGCGGGGCGCCGAGTTGGGGAAACATCCCGTACCAGGCGCGCTTGTTGGGGGGCGCGTTCTCAATGGCCAGGAGCACTGCCCCGCCCCATTCGCCGCCCAAGCCCAATCCCTGGCCGAAGCGGCAGAGTGCCAAAAGCAAAGGGGCGGCAAAACCGATTGCGTGGTAGGTCGGCAGGGCTCCGATGGCCACCGTCGAGAGCCCCATGGTCAAGAGCGCCAGGACCAGTGTGGTCTTGCGTCCAATACGATCGCCGAAGTGGCCAAAAAGGGCCGAGCCAATAGGCCGCGCCAGAAAAGCTATGCCAAAGGTGGCCAGAGACTCGAGTGTGGCCGACGCGGGATCGGAGGCTGGGAAAAACAGCTTGGGGAAGATGAGTACTGCCGCGGTGGCATAAATGTAGAAATCGAAGAACTCTATCGTCGTACCGATCAGGCTGGCGAACAGAACCTGGCGGGGCGAATTGACGGGTCTACCGGCGTGTATTGTGCTCATCGTTCTTATATGATTTCCTTGCGGCGCTAAGGTTTCGATCAGCGGCCTTTACAGTTGAATACTAACGCGAAGGAGCACTGGCATGAGCCAAACCCAATCCGTCTCGGCTGCAGCGGCCGGAACCGTCACCCTGGGGGGCGACCTCACTGTAAATCGTTTGGGTTATGGAGCCATGCGCATCACAGGGCCAGGTATTTGGGGACCGCCCGCGGATAAGGCCGCCGCGCTGGCAACTCTGCGCCGTGCGGTTGAACTCGGCGTTAACTTTATTGACACGGCGGATTCCTATGGCCCCTATGTGTCGGAGGAGCTGATCGCCGAGGCGCTCTTTCCGTATGCCAGCGGTTTGGTCATTGCGACCAAGGCTGGATGGGACCGAGTGGGTCCCGCGCAGTGGATCCACAATGCCAGCCCCAAACACCTTAGCGAAGCATTGGAAGGCAGTCTCAAGCGTCTTCGCCTGGATCGCATCGATGTGTTCCAGCTGCACATTCCGGATCCGGCAGTCTCCTACGATGCTTCGATGGAGACCCTGGCCAGGCTGCGCGAGCAAGGGAAGATTCGCCACGTCGGCCTTTCCAACGTAACCCAGGAACACATCGAGCGGGGACGCAAGATCGTTCCCATTGTCTGTGTGCAAAACCGCTACAGCTTTGCCGACCGCGAGTGGGATTACGTCGTCGGCTATTGCGAGCAGCACGGGATCGCTTTCCTACCCTGGGCGCCTTTAGGGCAAAACCGGAAAGCGCTCGATATTCTGGAGAAGATTGCCCACCAGCTCGGCACCACCACGCTGCAGACAGGGCTCGCCTGGCTACTCAAGCGATCGAAGATAATGCTGCCCATTCCGGGGACTTCTTCCCCTGTACATGTGGAAGAGAACCTCGCCGCCGCCGGGTTGGATCTTTCCGAGGCTGCCTTCCAAGAGCTATCGAGCGTCAATCCCCCGCATGTAAGCTATCGCGGCTGAGCGCAGGCGGCAGCAGACGAGGGGCCCGGTCATTTTGCGCGAAGGCTGGGAGGTGACAACAACAGCTCCGCCGAGATGGCCTCCATGGAGGACTGGAAATTATGAAGACATATCGCATCGCCACGGTGCCGGGAGATGGTATCGGCAAAGAGGTTGTGCCCGCGGGGCAACAAGTCCTGGAAGCGCTTGGCGGCGGCTCCTTCACTTTTCAGTTCGAGAACTTCGACTGGGGCGGTGACTATTTCCGCCGGCATGGCGTCATGATGCCGGAAAACGGACTCGAGACTTTGCGCAGCAAAGACGTTATTTTGTTCGGTTCTGCCGGCGATCCGGATATCCCGGATCATGTCACGCTATGGGGCCTGCGATTGCGGATCTGCCAGGGACTCGATCAGTATGCCAATGTGCGCCCCACGCGTATTCTTCCGGGGATCGAGAGTCCGCTCAAACGATGCAATCCCGAAGATCTGAATTGGGTCATCGTGCGGGAAAACACAGAAGGCGAATATTCAGGCGTGGGCGGCCGCATGCATCAGGGTCACCCCCTCGAGGTGGCCACGGATCTGTCTTTGATGACCAGGGCGGGAGTAGAGCGTATCCAGCGCTTTGCCTTCCGGCTGGCTCAATCCCGTCCGCGAAAAAAGCTGACGATCATCACGAAAAGCAATGCCCAGCGCCACGCCATGGTGATGTGGGATGAGATCGCCGCCCGGATCGCGCAGGAGTTCCCTGATGTCAGCTGGGATCGAGAGTTGGTCGACGCAGCGACCGCGCGCATGGTGAATCGACCGGGGTCGCTGGACACCATTGTGGCAACGAATCTGCACGCCGATATCCTGAGCGACCTCGCAGCCGCACTGGCGGGAAGCCTGGGCATCGCGCCTACCGCGAACCTCAACCCCGAACGCGTTTATCCTTCGATGTTCGAGCCCATCCATGGTTCTGCTTTCGACATCATGGGCAAAGGGTGGGCCAATCCCGTAGGAACTTTTTGGTCGGTGGTGATGTTGCTCGAACACCTGGGCGAAACAGAGGCGGCACAGCGGGTCATGAAGGCCATCGAATACGTGACCGCGAATCCCTCGCTGCACACCCGCGATCTGGGAGGCACCGCCGGCACGGCTCAGGTGACGGAGGCAGTCTGCGCGCAGATCGCAGCCAGCGCCAAAAGCACCCTGACGGTCGCCTGACGGAACAGGGCAGCGGGCTAAGCAGAATCCAGGCGCCCCAGGACGGCTCAAAATCAGGTAACGGCGTTCAACTTTCCGCTTGCGTACGTTGCGTACACGATGTGGCGTACATCGCGCTATAATGCTCTTCATGGAAATATCCATTACCCAATTTCGACGCAACATTTTCAACCTGGTGCAGCAGGCTATGGACGGAAAAGAGGTTTGGATAACGCACAAGGGGCGCCGGCTTAAGGTCGTTCCGGAAATCGAGCCCGGCAGCCGTCTGAACCGAATCACGCCTCTCGCGCTCATCAACCCGGCGGGCGGGGCGCTGAAACAGAAGGATCGCTCGTTGCTGGAGGAAATGGCGCGCGCCTGGGAGCGTGACTGGTCCACCCTGTGATCGCTTACCTGGATACGAACGTGGTTGTCTGGCTGGCCCAGGGCGCGCTAACGCGTATCAGCCCCAAGGCGCGACGTACGTTGGAGCAAGCCGAGCTACTGATATCTCCGCTAGTGCTCATCGAACTGGAATATCTGTACGAGCTGAAGCGGATCAAGCTGCCGGCGCGCGATGTGCATCTGAAGATTGAGCATGAAATCGGTGTCAGGGTGTGCGATCTTTCTTTCTTCGCCGTTGCCAATGCCGGTCTGGATGAGAAATGGACTCTCGATCCTTTCGACCGCATCATCGTGGCTCATGCGAAGGTAAACGGTCTCGCATTTCTTATATCGGCCGATGAAGAAATCGCGAAAAATTATCCAAGAACTACGTGGTAACTGCACGACCCAGCCAGGCATTTGATAGTCACTTCACGGGGTCGAGCTCGAAGTAACTTCGTTGCCGAAAATTTGTAGACATTTGTGTCTAGGAAGACCTTCGCCTTTGTCATAGACTGTAGCTAATAGGCATCTTACGGCTGGTGGCGCTAGCTTCGTACACAAGTATCCCACATCTCTCGTTTCCTAGACAGGCAACTGCGGTTAGACTCCCTGTCTTGCCCCGCATCTGGCTTTTGGCTACAGTATCGGAGCATAATCCAGTTAAAGGGCTTTCGAAATGTCGATCAACTTGCCATTGGAACCGCACAAGGAAGCAAGGCTTCTTGCCTTAGCCCAATCCAAAGGCCTGTCTTCCGCGGACGACCTGGTGCGCGAGGCCATCGACAAGATCCTTGCCGAGGCGCCTGAAGGCATGCCCCGGAAAGAACCGACCCGTTCGCTGCGTGGCCTTCTCTCTAAATACGGGCCTGCACCCTCGGCCGCGGAGATCGATGAGAACCGCGCCGAGATGTTTGCGAACTTTCCCCGCGCCGATTTCTGATGATCGTTGCGATCGCA
The DNA here is from genome assembly GCA_049800615.1 of Acidobacteriaceae bacterium. Classification (GTDB taxonomy): domain Bacteria; phylum Acidobacteriota; class Terriglobia; order Terriglobales; family Acidobacteriaceae; genus PALSA-350. The sequence continues at coordinate 7,307 of JBARKD010000885.1, forward strand.
GATACCCACGCAACCATCTGGTACCTTTTCTCCGATCCGCGCCTGGGGAAAGCTGCTTCCGCGTTCATCGACGACACGATTGCTTCGGGCGACCATATCGGCGTTTCCGCCATCACGATCGCCGATATGGTCTACCTCATCGAGAAGGGACGCATTCCGCCCAGCGCTCTGAACGATCTCCACGCCGCGACCGCCGATTCCGCGGCTGTTTTGCGGCACGTCCCTTTCGACGAAAACATCGCCCTCAAGATGACGGAAGTCCCGCGCCAGGAGCTTCCCGATCTTCCCGACCGCGTTATCGGCGCCACGGCGCTGTTTTACAGCGTACCCGTGCTGAGCCGTGACAGCCGCATACGCTCGTCGCGCCTCCGGACCATCTGGTAATTGCGCAATCTGCCTCTTTCCTACTGCCCCCAATCCGGCAGGGCGCAGGCACGGTAGCCGCCGCCGCTTGCCGTCAATGACGGATTTTGGCTCCCCTCCCCCGCCGGCGCCCCTGAGGGAATGCCGTCTGGCCAACCCTCAACTTTCAGGCAGCAGAATGACCTATGTTATTTCCGACGCACTACTCTAGTTCGTCAACGTCACCGGAATCGTCAGGGTCTGCGTTGTCGCCGGCGAGGTAGCGGTAATCAGCGCGTTATAACTGCCAGCGGAGTTCGAGGTGCCAACCGGGGCACTGGAGTTACCCGCGCCGCAGCCGATACCCGCGCTCACGAGGAACACAGTTGTCAGTATCCAGACCCCCAGCGAGCGCTGGAACCTCCGCCGCTGCCTGAGCAGGCAGAATCCCAATAGGCTGCCCGGCAACACGAAAAATCCGGCCAGATAGCGGCCATCTCCTGCTCCTCTCACTGCGGAACTCGAGGCCGACGGCAGACCAATGGTAAGAGTCGTAGATTGCGCGACGCTCGAGGCATTGCCGGTTATGCTGGCCGGCGCAAAGGCACAGGTGGAACCATTCGGCAGCCCGGTGCATTGGAATGTAACCGTTCCGGTAAAACCGTCTGAGGAGAATACGGAGAGAGTTACCGGCATGCTCTGGCCGGCAGCAAGGATAAGAAACTTGGGATTGGCGGAGAGCTGAAAATCCAGGCCTCCGTTCACACTCTCCAGCAAAACTGTCGAAGTACTGCCGAAATTGTTTACATCCCCGGAGTAGACAGCCGTCAGGGTGTGTGGACCATTCGACAACTGGACGGAGTAAGTTGCCTGCCCGGTCGAATTCACGGTCACTGCCGCCAATGAAGTGGAACCATCCAGGAATTGGACGCTGCCCGTCACCGATCCTCCATTGGTGCCCGTCACCACAGCGGACAGAGTGATCGAACCGGCAGTGGTGGCATTCACCGCGGTAAGGTTGGTCGTGGTGTTGGCCTGGTTCACCACCAACGTCGTTTGCGCCGTCTGGGCTGCCGATCCGGTAGGGGTGAAGGTCACGGTGAGCGTCTGCGTTCCCGCGCCCAGCACCGTTCCCGCGGCGGGTTTGTAAACAAAGGTTCCCGGCGTCGCGGATGTTGCATCCAGCTGAGCGGCGGTTAGCGAAGTTCCATAGGTGATCGGACCCGGGGTGGGCCAAGTGATGTCGGAGAGGCTTCCCGCGATCGTCAGCGTGCCATCGTTCAAGGTGACAGCATAGTTAGTGAGCCGGTTATTGGGGTCTGCCAGGAGCGGCACGATGGCATTCGGCCCCGTGCTGTAAGTGCCCGCCGCGGTAGCCGCGTTCGCCTGAGATACATACGTCGCAGTGATGCCGTCGTTATTCACGACTCCAGTCAGAGTGCCGGTAAACGCCGGGTTAGCGGCGCCGAACGGCCGGCTTGCAGGGGAAGCGGTCGCCACTAGTTGTCCCTGCTTGATTTGCAGGGTCACGGTCAAAGTTTGGGCTGCGTAGTTGTTGTCCCCGGGGTAGCTGAAGTTCAGGCTATGCGTAGTGGCGGCAAGACCAGCAGGAGCGGTGAAGGCCGCTGTTCCGTTGCTGATGGATGAGGCCGCCGGCGGCAAACTGTCGATCACCAGGCTCGCCGTTCCGGTCGGCGCAGCAAACCCTGTCCCGCTTAACCCGCTGAGAACGAGCGTGACCGGGATCGTCGTTCCATAGTTTCCCGTCAACGGTGCTCCCGGCACCGAAGCGGTTACCGGTGCTTTTTGCACGGACAACATCACGCTGGTGGACGCGGCGGCATAGCCGGAAGTGGCAGCGAGTTGAATCGCAATCGTGTGCGCACCCGGGCCTAATAACCCGACCGGAATCTGGTATTGGTTGCTGCCGACCGACGTGACGGTGAGTGCCTGGCTTCCATCGAGTTGTGCGCTGAAAGAAGATAACGGAATAGAGCTCGAGGGCGTGGGCGACAAAGTGAAGTTCACCATGGCCTGCTGCCCATAGTTAAAGGAATAGCCCGGCGCCGGCGTGGCCACGAGCAATACGGTTGTATTTCCCCCGCCCTGCTTGTCAATCGTAGTCACCACGGAAGCGGCGGGAAGCGCGCCTGATCCAGCGGAGGCAGTGGCGTTCACAGTTTCCATAGCCTGTCCGGCGCTATTGAAGGTCAGGTTGGCCGCGGGATAGATCGCGGTGGTTGTCACGCCGCCATTGGCCGATGCCGCAATGCTCGAGAAAGAGCAGGTATACCCTCCTGCCCCGCTACTGCACGACGCCGCCGCGCCGGTGCTGGTCTGGCTGATGACCACCGCGGCCGACGGAAGAGCCAGGGTGATGGATACGCCAGACTCGCTGCTGCTGGTGCGATTGTTGACCAGCGCGGTGTAGGTCAACTCCGTCGTATTGCCGGAGCTGCCTGTATCCGTGTTGCTGGATGCAGCGATGACGGTGGACGGGTTTTGCGCCAGCGTGAACGATGGAGTGGTGATCGGCGTTCCCCCGCTGAGCTGAAACTGAATTTGGGACAGCATTTGCTGTTTTAAAGCGCTCGCCGGGGTCGAGTCATACGAGGAATCAAGCAGCCCGTAATGGTCTTCACCGTTCAAAGCCCAGTAGGTCCAGCTGATATTAGGGTTCGCTCCCAGGAATTGCACCAGGCTCGAGAACCATTGGCCCTGGGAACCGGCCGTTGTGCTTTGCAGGTCCCCCGCATCGTTGGTGGTGCCGAACTCGCCTACCCACACCGGCGCAATCCCATTCAGGCTTATATAGGCCCAATAGGAGGTCCAGGTGCTGACCAGGCTGTCATACGTCGTGTTGCCATTGAACCAAGCTTGGGATGATTCCACCGGGCCGTAGTCGTGGGCGGAATAAACCAACTGGTTGGCGGTGTTCAACTGCACGGGGGAATTTTGCACCCCTTGCAGGTTACCGCCCCAGAAATAGTAATTGTTGTTGTACTCATCCGTGCCTTCCACGAAGACCAGCAGCTTGGGGTTGATGGCGAGTACGGCGTTGCCCGCCCGTTCCGCTGCCAGATGCCAGTCGTTGGCGCCGCCGCAGTCCCAGCAAGCCCCGCCACTGGCGGCATTGTGGGGCTCGTTGCGCAGGTCCACACCAATCACCGTTGAGTTGTTTGCGTAGCGGGTCGTTAAGGCTTGCCAGTCACTGATCCAGGAGCTTTCCGGGTAAGCGCTGGTGAACCACAATCCGCTGGCTTCCGCGCTGTTGCCGGCCTCCGAGCGGTGGTTATCCAGGATGACGCGCAAGCCGAGAGAGCCGGCGTAGTCGATGACCGCATCCGCGATCTGCAGCGAATTGAGCCCTTTGAGATCGGTGTTGATGGCTCCGCCGGCGTTGGTGTAGTTGATGCTGCCGGGAACAATCGGCGTCTCCACCATTTGATTCGAGAAGGGCAGCCGGATGGTGTTATATCCGTTTGCCTGGATGGTCTGGAGAATGGTCTTGTAATCCTGCAGGTTGAGACCATGAACTACCTCGTCGGTGGTTTCAAAGCCATACCAGTTGATACCCGCAATCCTTACTGTCTGATTGTTGGAATCGAGGATCTTGTTTCCACTGGTATGCCAATAACCCGCTCCGGGCGCGGCCAGAGCGACGGTTCCCGGCACAAGTAGAGCAAGCACACCGCAGGCCTTTGCCAATTTAGCCAACAACATTTGACTATCTCCCGGCGCCGGGGATGCGCCTGTACGCTTTTGAGCGGCCGCCGGGTGAGAGCTGTGCTCAACACTCCGCCGGCATTTCACTACAGTTACGATTGCCTAACGCCTTTGCTGATACTCCGCTTTAAGGCACGATGAGCGGACGAATAACGTGCTCGTCGAATAGGCCGGTAGCACCACCCTCGACCTCCACTTGCGGCCGCTGCATATACTTCACCGCGATGCCTCCCACCCGGTCCTGATAATCATGAGCGTTATTGATTCCTACAAACCCTCCGATGTACCAGTGCTCGTCAAGCCGGTAAGCCACATTCGCGGCCAGGTTGTAGTTAGCGCCGATGCTGGACTGAGCGGTTGGGGTCGTGTCCGTGGCAATGACTGACCCGGGGAGCGCCGGGTCTTCGTAAAAGCTCTGCACGCCCAGGCTGCCGTCGATGCGATACGTTACGTGATTCATGGGACGCGATTCCCAGGTAAAGGGGGAGTTCAACAGCACGTACGAATCCGGGCTGAAATAGCCGCCCTGCCCCCAGGTAAAGTAGCGCTGGTTCTGGGCATAGTGCAGCCCGGTCAGGTTGACTCCCATCTTGAGCGTTCCGTAGGGATTGCTGTACATGGTCCAGTAGGCGCCGGTCGATCCATAGACACGGCTGTTGCGATTTACATTCGTTCCGGTCAGCGAGGATGCACCACCGTCCAGATAAAATCCCTGCCTTGCGGATCCAAGAGAGAGGCCGCCCTCGGCTCCGGTGGCCACCACTCCGCCCCAGACCTGGCCGCTTAGCGGATCCGTCTCGCCGGCATAGGAAAGCATGGTTTCTTTCACCGGGTCGCGATAAACGCGGAAATGCACGGGGAAGCTCTGCGGGTGCAGATTGATGCTGCCGAGCAAATGGGACACATAGAAGGTTGTCGGGGAGAAACCCAGGTTTCCGTCGACGGCCCTGGTGGCCAACTGAATCTCTCCTCCGACTCCTGATTGGAAGTGAGACTGCCCGATAAGCGCCGCGCCCGAGGTGCCGAAGTTGTAGTTTGAGGTGCCATCCGGAGCTCCAGCCGAAAGCAAAACGGGCAGCGCGCGAATGGTGAGACGGGCACTGTCGCCCAGGACCGCGCTGGATTCGAATACAGATTCCATGCGCGTCAATAGGTCGAAGCCCGCCTGCCCGCTACGGCTTCCTACCTGGGTACCGCCGCCAAGCCACGCACTATACCGGCTCTCCAGGCTGTCAAGTTCCGCCTGCGCCTGCTGTCCGGGCGCCAGCATGACTGGGTGAGCCGGAACCGCCGTGGCTGAAGATGAAGAAAGAGCAGACGCCGGGATGGGTTCGGCGCCCGGTGCGGCGGACGGAGAAAAGCTGGCATAGGCAACCACCGGAGCCGCCGCCGGCTGGAACTCGGCGGGCACGGGCTCGGCTGCTCCATCGCTCACCGGTACGCTCCAACGGCTGGCTTGGTAGGCGATAGGCTGAGTATGTGGATTCGCGGCCGGCGGTGACTTCCGTGTCAGCCACTGGCTGGCTTGCCCGCTGGAATCTGCTCCGGGGTTGGGGCCGCTGTCCTCCTCGGCGGTTGGGTGCTGGATGACCGGCAGGGCCGTGATCGCATCTTGTAAAGGCTCCGCCTGGCTGGTTGGGGGTACAGCGGTTTCCGCCGTCCCCTGCGGCGCCAGCATGCGCGCCAACGCATCGCTCGGGTTAGCGCCCCCGGCGGAGAGCGTACCGCCAGGCGTGGTCAGTTGCTGGCTCAGTTGAATCTGCGAGTTGTGCGCCGTTACCTGACGCCAGTAGATCGCGGCTTTGCGCGAATCGCCCATGTCCTTCTCAAATTGAGCCGCCGCCATCAGCAATTCAGTATTGGTGGGGAACTGCTCCAGGCCCTGAGACAGCCACTGGCGTCCGATCTCTTTTTGCCGTGCCGCTCCCGCGGCTGCTACTGCCCCGGCATAGTCCGTGGCCGTGGCCCGCGACCAGTCCACCTGTTCGTACAAAGCAAAGGCGAGTTTACCTTCATTGTTACGAATATAGGTTCCCGCCACGGCCCGGCGGATTTCTCCGTTGGAGGGAAAAGCCTGGGCGGCGGTTTCCAGAATGGCAAGCGCCTGCTTGGTGTTGCCCGCTTTCTCTTCCTGCGCCGCCTTGCGAATACTCCACGCGGCCCAGATGTCCCGCGTCTGTTGCTGCTGGCCAACATTCAGATCGGTGCGCCGCCCCATTTGCGCCAGAGTGGCGGCCAACCGGTTCTCATCACCCGAGTTCAACAGCAGCCACGCATACTGCGCTTGAACCGCATAAGGAGCATCGTTGCGGCCCGGCTGATAATGAGCCAAGACGCGGCCCATCATCTGAACCGCCTTTTGATTCTGTCCTGTGGCTCCGTAGACCGCTGCCAGGGTCTGAAGAAACCCGGGATCCTGCTCCAGCCTTTGCGCGACGTCGGTCGGCAACTGCTGAATCTGGGCCAGAGCATCCTGATCCTGTTTGGCCTGGTGAAGCGCAGAGATGACTCCATTCCACGCGGGACTATCATTCGGCGACCGGCGAAGGATTTTCACATAGATCTTGTAAGCGCTCTGTGCATTACCTTCGGTCAGCAGGAGAGAAGCGGTCTGCGCTTCGATGGCGTTGGATTTGCGCGTATCGTCGCGCGCTTCGTTGTGCGCCGCCGCCAGCAGATTGGACGCCGTGCTGAATTGCCCCATCGCCTGATGGACCGCGGCCAGCAGGGTCACGAAATCCACATCCCGGATGGCCTGCTTGTAAACCGGCTCGGGGATGCGATCGGCGGCCGTCAAAGCCATCTGATCGCGGCCGGCGAGGTGTTCTCCGCTTACCAGCAGCTTCCATGCATCCAGGTTGTCGGACTGGACGCGAATGACGTCGAACGCCAGGCGCGCGGAAGCCCGCGGATCGCTTTCGGCCAGGAGCTCAGCACAGCGCAGCTGCGCCGCGCTGCGTTTGTCAATATCCTCAACCTGGGCCAATTGATTCAACAGCCGATGCCCTTCAGCATCGTTGCCGATGTTCAGATACGCCGCGGCCAGCACCGCCATGTAATCCGAGTTGGATTCCAGCTTGGTGAGTGTCTCGACTGCAATATACGGCTGGTCAGCGATCACTTCGTTGCCGCGCGAGGTGCGCACCAGGGCGTCAAACCAGGAAATCCAGGCTTGAGGCCTGTCCTGTTGCATCTTCACAGCTTGCTCGAACAGTGGCAGCGCCTTCTCGGGTTGCCTTTGCTGCATCCAGACGCCTGCCTGGCCCTGGATCGCCTCCGGGGCGTT
>JBARKD010000886.1:0-10291 GCA_049800615.1 Acidobacteriaceae bacterium
AAGGCTTCGTAGGAAGACCACATGCCATGCCGCCCGGTCAGCAAGTACCCTTCCAGCCATCCCTGACAGCAATGTTCGCTCAATACTTCCATGACACGGCCATCGGGGCTCAGTTCGTCATCGATCGAAACAGTTTCCGCCGTAAAGCAACGTTTTGTAGCTTCGAGAACTGAATTTAGGCGATTGGAGTTGGTCTCATCGGGACAGAACATGCGAAAGTTTGTGGGATTGAGCTTGAAGATGTCTCTGAAAAAGTCTCCGAGCTTTCGTGGAGCTTCCGCCACCACTTGGCCCGGTCCTGGGATCTCCAACGCATAACTCGTAAAGTCTGGTATATCGAGCGCGGTCAGCAGCCGTCCGCCGTTCACATGAGGATTCCCTCCCATGCGACGATCGCCAGTCGGCGCGAGTTCTGCCAGCGCGTCAATGAATTTCCCCTTTTCATCGAAGAGCTCCTCCGGCTTGTAGCTTCTCATCCAGGCTTCGAGGATCTTCAGATGTTCCGGGTTTTCGCGGACCGTGGCGAGAGGGACCTGATGAGCACGGAAGGTGCCTTCAATCGGGATTCCATCCACTTCTTTCGGGCAAGTCCATCCCTTTGGCGTGCGCAGGACGATCATGGGCCAGATTGGCTGCTTCTTGAAACCGTTCTGACGCGCCTTCTGCTGGATGGTTCGAATTTCGGCATAGCAATCGTCCAGTGTTCGAGCCAGGAGTTGATGCACGACTTCAGGATCGTCGCCTTCTACAAAATAGGGTTTGTAGCCGCGTCCTATATATAGAGCTCTTAAGTCTTCGTCGCTCGTCCGTCCCTGAACGGTCGGTCCGGAAATCTTGTAGCCGTTGAGGTGCAGAATCGGAAGAACAGCACCGTCCCTCGCTGGATTTAGAAAGTTGACGGACTTCCAGCTTCCTTCAAGCGGACAGGTCTCGGATTCTCCGTCGCCGATGATGCAAGCGACGATCAGGTCAGGATTGTCGAAAGCGGCTCCGAATGCGTGAACCATCGAATAGCCGAGCTCCCCGCCCTCGTGCATGGAATTTGGGACGTGAGGTCCGCAATGACTGGGCACGCCGCCTGGAGTCGAGAACTTCCGGAAAAGAAGCCGCAGGCCGTTCTCATCTGGCGTGATCTCGGGATGTACTTCGGTATAAGTGCCTTCCAGATACGAGTTCGCGTTGAGCGACGGACCACCGTGTCCGGGACCGGCAATATAAATGATATTTGCATCACGCTCTTTGATGAGACGGTTCAGATGAATGTAAATGAGGTTTTGTCCCGGTGAAGTTCCCCAGTGCCCGAGCAGCCTTGGCTTGATCTGCTCTGCCTTAAGAGGCTCTCGCAACAGCGGATTCTCGAAGAGATAGATCTGGCCGATGCACAGATAATTCGCGGCTCGCCAGTAGCGGTTCATCTTGCCGAGCATTTCGGGCGTCAGCGGACCGTCGGACCGCGACGCTTTAGTTGGCCGTTGGCCATTGGCGGCGACAGCAGTAGACAAAGCCGCATCGAAGATAAACTTAGAGGGCTTGCCGGCCTTAGGCAGCTTCTGATCCCCTAATGTCCGGCGGCTATCCTGATCAACGTCAATTGCTCTTTCTTTAGTAGGCATGTTGATTATTCCTCTCTACTTCTATGCCGGGGCGCCCGGATCGTCCCCACCACGCGTGCCTTCCGCGGCAATCCTGCCCGCCGCGGAGGCCTTCCCCTTGAGAATCCATTCGAAAGCCACTGCGATTAAGGCCCCAATTACCGGTCCAACGACATAGATCCAAGTGGTGTGGAGGTCGCCGCGTACCACATCCGGCGCCAGCGACCGCACCGGGTTCATCGATGAACCGGTAATCGGCGCCGCCCAGAGTCCTGCCAAGGCAATGTACCCGCCTACGGCGATAGCGCCGTTCGTGCCAACGTTCCTCGCTCCGTACGCTGTGCCCAGGATAGTGCTCACTAAGCCGGTGGTGAGGACCACTTCCATTGCCAGGGCCTTTCCTCCGGTCACGCCACGACCCGGCAGCGTAGCGCCGAGCGCGCCAATCGTTCCAAACATGGCCCGAAGGAAAGCAGCCCCAGCAATGCCTCCGATCAGTTGTCCGACGATGTAGCCCGGAACTCTCCGCCAAGGAAAGTCGCGTCGCATCGCAAATGCCAGCGTAACTGCCGGATTCAAATGCGCTCCGCTCACTTCACCCATGAAATAGATGATCGCCATTACCATCAGTCCCGGCGCCACCACAACCATGCCCAGGCTGACTCTGCCATTGCTCATCGCCGCAACGACACCGCCGCCAGCGGCGACCAGCACGAGCAAGAACGTGCCCCAGGCCTCCGCGAACACACGCCTCCACTCAAAGGATGCGTCGAAAAAATCGGGCACCGGTTGCCTTTCGATGACGGGTTGTTGCTGAGCTGCATCCGGCCGGTTCTGTCTGGTCGACTCCATGTCCTGCCTTATGTGCCTTGCTGTGCCCGGGTGGCGTTCCGGACACAAACTTGGCATGATCCAAATAAGAAACCACAAGTTTACGTTACTTCTCTTGGGCCAGTTCCTTGCCGATCGCTTGTAATTCCAGCCGGCGCTTCGGTACGACGGTTATGCAACATCTCTACTTCCCCACGTGATCCTTCCGAGTCTCGCGCTCCGCCTCAAGCCAGTCTTGATTCGCTTTGCCGTCGCCCCGGCCTCGCTGCTGATAGAGTTCATAGGCCCGCGTCGCAATCTGCGGTGTGAGATCGACTGAGTTCTCGGCTGACGATGGTCCTTTAACTGAATCAAAAATCCGATAGGCGAGTAGTTTCACGCGGTCATTGAGCAGAAACCACGCCAGAGCGTAGACCCAAACGAACCCAGCCCAACGCCAGCCAAGCGGCGTCATAAACACACCGTAGACGGCAATTAGCGTCGCCACAATTTGCGTGCCGAGCACCGCGATCCAGAGAATCCGAGCCGGGCGAATCGACCAGAAAGGGCCCCGTGTACGGGTTAGGAAAATCGTTAGATGTCCGGCAACGGAGAGCTTCAGGTACATCAGCGTCTGAGCGTGTGCGCGGTCGAGATGAAATACCCGCTCAGAAAGATAAAAGAGGCCGAACGCGGCCACGACTCCGATAACGCCCAGCACGGTCGAGATCCCGAGCACGAGACGCATGTTCCACTTCTCGGGCCTATCGCTGTAATGAACCTTGTCATAAGCGATAGAGAGGATGGCCCCGTCGTTGAGTACCGCGATCATCACGATCATCACTGCGGTAACGGGGTAGAAGTTAAATACGAGAATCGCCAGCGTCATGAAGAACAGCACGCGCAAGGTTTCGGCGATGCGGTAGATCGCGTAGCTGTTCATCCGTTGGAAGATGCGGCGGCTCTCCTTGATCGCGTCGATGATCACCGAGAGGCCGGATGCGAGGAGTACTATGTCTGCCGCCGCGCGGGCCGCGTCGGTTGCGCCGGAAACCGCGATGCCGCAGTTCGCTTGCTTCAGCGCCGGAGCGTCGTTTACTCCGTCGCCAGTCATACCGACTATATGGCCGTGTTTCTGCAAGACGGCGACAATGTTGTATTTGTCTTCGGGGAACACCTGGGCGAAGCCGTCCGCGTCTTCGATGGACGCCGCGGTGTCCGCCGTCTTCTGTTTGTCCCGCAATACAGTGGCGTCCAGGATGTTCGTTCCCATTCCCAGTTCGTGAGACATTTCCCTGGCTATGGCCAATTGATCGCCGGTGACCATTTTGACTTTCACGCCCATCTGCACCGCGCTGGCGATGGTCGCTTTAGCCTGTTCGCGCGGCGGATCGGACATGGGCAACACCCCAACGAACTGCCACTTGTCCTCCTGATCGGTGTGGGCCACACCCAATGAACGGAAGCCTCGTGCGGCAAATTCATTGACGGCTTTCTGAACCGCGGGTTTTACTTCCGCTATGTTGGTCGCCATTTGCAGAATGACCTGCGGCGCTCCCTTCGCCACCTTGAACTGTTTTCCGTCGGAGTCCTTTACGGTGGCTTCGGTGCGTTTATGTACGGGATCGAATGGCTGGAAATGAACGACCTGATAACTTTTCAGTTCTTTTTCGTTCTTTACGCCGCCAATCACGGCTAGGTCGATCATGTCCTTGTCTTCCGCGCGCGAAGCGAGGGCGGCGTCGAGGATGATCTGATCCGCGGCAATACCCTTGACACAGAATGGATCGCCCAGGGTCAGCTTGTTCTGGGTCAAGGTGCCGGTCTTGTCCGAGCACAGCACATCCACGCCCGCGAGTTCCTCGATCGCCGACAACTTGGTCACAATCGCCTGCTTTTTTGCCAGCAGACGCGCGCCAACCGCCATGGTGACGGAGAGCACCGTGGGCATGGCTACCGGGATCGCGGCTACAAGCAACACCAATGCGAATTCCAACGTGCTCAAGATCGGGTCATGTCGGAAGAGCGCAGTGGTAACAATCACCGCCACCAGAGCCACTGCAAGAACGATCAGGTAATTACCAATCTTCAGCACAGCGCGCTGGAAATGGCTGACGGTATGAGCATCCTGCACCAGTTCCGCAGTCTTGCCGAAATAGGTGTTGGTACCGGTGGCGTAAACCATCGCGTCGGTTTCGCCGCGCTTGATGATCGAGCCCGAAAAGACTGCTTCGCCAGGTTTGCGCGTCGCGGGCAAAGATTCTCCGGTCAGCGCGGACTGATCGACTTGAACCGGATCGCCGGCCAACAAACGCGCATCCGCCGGCACGATGTCCCCCAGTCGCAGGCGGATGACATCGCCCGGCACCAGTTCCGCTACCTTTGGAGTCGCCCATTTTCCATCTCGCAAGGCGCGGGCGTTGGTCGCCAGCTTCGCACGCAACGCGGCAATTTCGTTGCCCGCCTGATGTTCCTCCCAAAATGCCACTACAGCGTTGGAAAAGAGCAGAAACAGAATGATGAAGAAATCCAGCCAGTGCCTAACCACGCCCGATAGAATCACTGCCCCTTCGATCATCCATGGGATGGGCCCCCAGAAATAGCTCAGGAACTTCAGGAATAAATTGTCTTTCTTTTCCTTGATCTCATTCGGACCATATTGCGCCAGTCGTTTCTGTGCCTCGGCTTGGCTCAGCCCTTTCGCTGACGATCCCAATCTTGTTTCGACTTCCGGCAGGGGCAGGGATTTTAGGTCGTCCTTGGAATCGGACTTGGACACCAACCGAGGTTCGGGATTCTTGTCCTTCGATTCGCGATCATCCCTCGGCTGATCGATATTGGCTTTCATAATGGGTAATCCTTTCTGTCGTTGCAACGCCACGTGCAGGACGACCCGCTTTCCCGTGATCTTGATTCTGTGTCCGCAAAATGTCGCATCAATCCGTGCCCTTAGGCCATGCCGATTTCCTTTTGGTTTGCGACTCCATAATCTCAGCCCGGACGATGGCCAGAAACTGTCGGCAATCATCCGCTCGTCCCATTATTCGAAGGGCATGCGAGTTTTTCAGGGCGAGATGGAGCCATGCTGGTTGTGCCAGCCTCCTCTAAAGAAGCGGTGACGCACCATGCTGTGGGCAAGCAGAAAAAAGAGGAGTGCCAAGACAACTATAAACAGGAGCTTTCCAGTCCCCAGCCACATGGACCTGCGTTCTTCAGGCGCCCTTGCATCCAGATCAGTTGTCATCAGAGCCACCTCCGCAACACGTGAACAGGAGAGATATTGCTCAGCGCGTCCGTCCACGACCTACTTGGCAGCAGTCACCGTCTTCACCGAAATGGTGGTCCCATCGGCCGTGCCTGTGACTCTAGCCTGCTCCCAAGCCAGCTTGTTGAGAGTGTCTAGCGTCGCTTGATCCGAAGTGTCAAGAGTGTAGACCTTGTCGCCGACAACCAAGGCATACTTGGCGCCCTTCTGCACGCAGGCACGAACGCAGGCTGCGGGGGCAAGCCCCTCTGTGTGCTTGGCGCCACACATGGCGTCGCTGACTTTTCCGGTAAAGGTCTGGGTCGTGCCCGCGGCCATAATGGGCACAACGGCCAATCCGGCGCTCAGAAACACCGTAGCGATCAAAATTTGCAACATCCGCAATCGAGACATGAATCCTCCTTTGTACTCACAGACCTCTGCAACGCTCCCGCTGTGATTTACAAAGTATTGAATAGCCAAGGAACGCCTGTCTGGTCAGAATGGAACACTCCAGCAGGATTTGGCCTGGGCGTGTGCTGGATGAGGACTTTGGCAACTAGCTCATCTTTTAGAGCCGACTGCAGTAATTGGCGTAGGTTTGTGATAGCCGTAATAGACTTCGGTCTGCTTGCGATTTCCGTGTAAACAAGAACAGGACTTTTGCCTGCGATTTCATCGCAAAGTGCCTCGGGAGCCAGACGCTGTCCGTTACAGGCGCCTTCTCGAGTTCGAAGTGTGTACCCGGTTCGACTTCAGCCAGAAAACCTTCAATCGAAACCGGTCGTATGACCGTGGCTTCGACCTTTACCCACTGGAACGTCTTTTCATCGATCCAGAGTCTGCCTTCCATGCCCGTCAACACCTTGGCCTCGTTATTGGGAGGCTCATAGCCGGGACGAGGTGTCGCTTTGAGCACATAAACCTCATACGGCCCCAGTTTTTGTTCCCCCACCAGCTTGAAGTCGAGGGCTTTTGTTAATTGCTCCATCAGCAGGTGATCGCTTTCGCGCTCTTTTTCGTATTTCGCGATTCGCTCGCTGCGCTGCTGCCTGGATTCTTTGCGGCGTTCAACCAAGATTGTTTCGAGCTCCTGTTGTTCGCGTGCCTGCTGTTCTGGGGACAGCGGCTTGCCGTTCACGGCCACCAGTCGCTCATAGGGAGACCCCAAGACCATGAGCTCTTCTGATGTCTTGGTTCCTCCACCTTTTTGCCGGTCACGTTCGACGTAATCGTATTCATGTGCGGCCTTCCAGTCCGCCTCATTGGCGGCGACTGAACGTTGGATGATCGTGTCGGCGTCCTGTTGAGCTAGAGAAGCGGAAGACAGCACTGCGAGGAGAAGGATCTGCTTCATCATGCTCTTGGTCAAACCGGTAACGGTTCTCCGGCTCTTAGTGGAAGATGGGCAGAGTTTTGTCACGACGGTCTTCTCCAGTCAAACATACCGCGCGTTAACTCTGAAAGTCGCCTTCAGGCCAGGAATCACTGCCGGTTGGCCCATTGCTCAAGGCGGGCTGCCAGCCTTGGAATCAAAATGTGGTACTGGTGTGACTCATGTTTCTTGCCAGGAGCTCTTAAGAGGGCTCGAACCCAATCGATGATCAGCCACCCCTTTCGCCCGAATAGAGCAGGTATCCGCATACCGCGCGCATAGCTCGCTGTTCGGTGGATCGCGGACTCGCGCCGGACGCAAGGCCGAGGTCCACTACAGCGCGGAGTACAGCCATGAAAACCCGTTCCGTTACTCGCGAAGCAGGCATTGCGATTTCCTTTTGGTGATCTCGTAACAGCTGTAGAAGATTTGCGTGAAACGCAGAATCATCGGCCTCGCTTCCGAGCCTTTCCTCTTCAGTTTCCAGTACGCGGTTGAGCCGAGGACGGTAGTAATGTGCACTCACCAGCGCCTGAACGACTAACCTGAGGCGCGACTCTAGTCCTTTTCCTTTTCCATCTTGCACAGCCTTCACGACGGTATCGTGTAACGCCCTCTCAAAACTGCCAATCAGGGCGAGGACGATGGAGTCCTTGTTCGGAAAATATTGATAGAGGGATCCAATGCTCACCCCCGCTTTCGCCGCGATCGCGTTGGTGTTGAATCCACGAAGTCCGTCTGATTCCAAAATGCGAGCAGACGCTTCCAGAATGATATCCACTGTCTCCTGAGACCTTGCCTGCCCCGGCGCTTTACGGGCCTTCAGCGCGTTTTTGCGTGGCCTCCCTCTGCCGTCCAGAACGCGAGTTTTATTTGTGAGCATTTACTCGTATTGTACATGCAGAAAATGATATTCCAGGAGCAACAACAAACGGCCCAATAGAAATGAGACCCAAATGACGAATGATTCAAAAGCTCTACCGCACAAACTTAACTCTCGATCCCTTCGGATTGTTCGAACAATCATGGGCGTGATAACCCTCGTAGTTCTGACTTTTTCCTTCGTGCGAGCCAAGAGCGATGCTGAGACTGGGCCGGGACTGCTGTTGGCCGTCAACCAGGGTGAAGCCACACTCGGCATTGTCGATCCGCAGGCGGGCAAGCAGGTCGCGAGGATCGCGGAGGGAGGGGTGACTGGCCACGAGGTGGCGGTGTCCTTAGACGGCAAAACCGCATATGTCCCTATTTATGGTGACTCCAGCGTGGGGGAGGCGGGAACGGATGGCAGAGACATGGTCGCAATCGACATTGCGGCCCGCAAAGTCGTTGGCCATCTTGATTTTGGACACGGCGTACGTCCCCATTGCGCGGTGATGAACCCGAAAGATGGGTTGCTGTACGTCACGACAGAACTCGACAAAACGGTTACGGTCATCGATCCCAAGACATTGCGAGTCGTGGGAGTGATTCCGACGGGCCAGGAACAATCCCACATGCTCGTCATTTCCCATGATGGACGGTTTGGCTACACGGCGAATGTCTCGGCGGGCACCGTGTCGGTGCTGGATATTTCGGGACGCAAGCTGGTATCCGTCATACCTGTCTCAACGAAGGTGCAAAGGATCTCGATTTCCACCGACGACAGATGGGTATTCACGGCTGATCAGGCCAAACCGCAGTTGGCGGTGATCGATACCGCTACTAATAAGGTGAAGACATGGATTCCGATTGCTGCTCCGGGATACGGCACGGCCAGTACTCTCGACGGACGATGGCTGCTGGTTTGCGTTCCCGATGCATCCGAGGTAAGCGTTGTTGATTTGAAGACGCTGCAGGTAGTTCGCACGATCGCCGTGCCGAAAGTGCCACACGAGATCGTAATTTCGCCTGAAGACAAAACTGCATATGTTTCCTGCATTCGCACCAAAAAGGTTGCTGCGATAAACCTCTCTGATTGGTCGGTGAAGAGCCTGATCGAGGCTGGAGAGAGTGTTGATGGAATGGCGTGGGCTGCTGGCACCCGGTGAGCCACACACAATTTGCCGAGTCGAATCGAGATCAATTCATGAAAGGCAAAGTCATAAATGAGCAAACTATGAACGAAGAAGTTATGAGTAAACCAGCAGCACATTTGAATTGGACTTCCGTCGTTCCACCAATGCGGTACGCGAACGTGCCCACGGTTGGCGCACGGTACTGGACCGCCATATCCCTAGCAAGCGTTTTTGGTTGCAATCTGGGTGATTTCGTTTCGCTCTACCTGCATTGGGGGCATTGGCTCGGTCTCTTTCCCCTGGCGGTAGTCTTCGCCGCTCTTGTCGTCGGCGAACATCACCTCGCGCGCTTCACAGAGGCGTGGTACTGGGCCGTCGTGATTGTGCTGCGAACTGCTGCAACGAATATTGCCGATCTCGCCACGCACACACTTGGATGGCCCTACCTGCGGGTCATCTTAGGTCTGACGGTGTTACAAGCTTTGGTCATATTGCCAGTTCTACCCCGGCTAGTTCAGTCCGGCAGTGATCGAACTGGACGGCCTGCGACGGACGGCTGGTACTGGATATCTTTGCTGACCGCCGGCGCACTGGGCACTGCCATCGGGGACTGGGTCGCGGAAGATCTACATTTTGGCACGGGAGGCGGAACACTCATGCTCGGCACAGTGTTTGCGGTCATCCTTGCCCTTGGAAGCAGGTCGCGCTGGACAACCAAGGCCAGCTACTGGCTTGCGATCATCGCTGTGCGATCGGCAGGGACGACGGCAGGCGATTGGCTAGCTTTCCGCGAGGAACCGGGGTTGAGTAACGGTCTTCATCTAGGCCTCCCGCTTAGCACCGCGTTCACTTGTGCCCTATTTGTTGGAACTCTCTTCCTGTGGAGCGCGCGGCCCACGGGGAGACCTGTCGCATGACAGGTGCGCAATGACAACTCTCAACCAACGCGAAGTTCAGGATGTATTGTTTCGCCTCTATGCCGAGGCTCAAGCGAACGATTCCAAAGTTCAGGCCAAAGAGCAAGCTCTCCTCGCGGCCGCCGGAGGCATTATCGATGATCGGGCTCTTCAGTCGATCAACGACCGAACTTTCATGGCCGTTGCCCCCGAAGTTGGCAGGCTGATCTATCTGCTGGTCCGCGGTCATCGGCATCGACGACCAGTTCGATGCCGGTGATATAGCTACTTTCGTCAGAAGCGAGAAACGACACCACTTTGGCAATTTCGTCCAAGGTTCCGGTGCGACCGAGGGGTATATTGCCCACGACGCTGTCTGC
>JBARKD010000887.1:0-12952 GCA_049800615.1 Acidobacteriaceae bacterium
AAAGAAGCGGCTGGTTGTTCCGGTGCTCTCCAGCACCTCTCTCGCCGGGTTCAACTTGCGAAAGCCGGTGACCATTCGTTTCGATGGATCCTACTGGTACTTCCAGCCGCGCGCCAACGGGCCAGGAACGAGAGCGCACATTGCCCGGGGCAGCCCTTTGAGCGTGGATATCCGTTCCGTCAACCACATTCCCCTGATCATGGAAGCGCATCAATCTCTTGCGGCGGCCATTCCCGTGGCATGTTGCCGGGAAATTCAGATCGCGCTAGAAAACTACGACAACGCACCAGGCATCGTTGCGCTTGGGGTCCTGCTGACCGACTCGACCTCCATAGGAAAGCCGTCGCTTTACCTGGATCAGCATACGATCGTTTCGACCGAGCCAGGCCGCTTTACCATAAAATCTTCGGCGGTACCCGAGGTTCTGCGCTTCCGCATGCCTGCCTCCGCGAAGATTCGGCAGTTCGATGAGATTACGCTTGTTTTCTTCCCGGATACGGAACGCCCATACACCGCTCCAAAGATCGCGATCAAGCAATTTGATCTGATTCCACGGTAGCCAGCACCACGATACAAGCGGAAGACGGCACGATACGTAACCCTGTCTTGCCGCGCTCTCCAGGAGGTCATAATCTGGAGGCATGCGGCGGCCGCCCATAGGGTTCTTTCTGATTCTCTGCGCTTGTCTCGGGCAGGCGCAAACGAGACTGCACCGAGCGGCGTTAACGAACCTCAACTACCCATTGAGTGTGAACTTGCGTGGTCTTGCCTGGTTAGCGCAAGCGGCTGAGACGAACTTGAGTTTCCACTCTCAGGTCTCGGCCGAGGGTGATGGCGAAGCGGTGATCACCAATCAGAGCAAACTTCCCATGGCGGCATGGATATTCGAGATACTGCGCGAGCCGTGTAACCCCATCGAAGCCGGGCAACATGCGTACCTGGGATACGATTCGGCCTCCGTGGTCAACGGGGCACTCCAACCCTCCGCGTCGAAAGTTCAGGACATCGGCGCCTCGCATTGCAATAAGATCGGTACGCATTCCCCGAACCGAGCGTCGCTCAAAGTTGCACTTTTTGCCGACGGAAGTTTCGTGGGGGATCCCGGCTGGTTGAACATCCTGCGGCAAAACCGGGAGGCACGGCTCGACAGAGTCAACCGTGCGATCGAGGCTTTAAAGAAAGTGGACAGTGCTCAAACGCGCGAGCAATGCCTGGCATACCTCGACAAGGCGCGATATCCCCTTCCCGCCGAGGGAGATCCACATGTGGAGTACTCCGTCCCGGATCCCTTCGACGCGGCCATTCGAAAACTTACTGCCGATCGATCGACGTCATTGCGGAATCAGATCGCCGAGTTGCTCACTCAGTTAGAGGCCGAGCGCGGCCGGCTGGAGAGCCAGAAGCCGCGCCGCGCCGGCTTGTAAGTCAACCGCTAGCAATTACCCCCAGGCCCGCCGAAAAACTCCGTCTCAAACCACGGCGAAGCGTACAAGGTCACCGTGGACGTGTAACACTTGGGCCACGCTTGCGAGGGGGTCAGGCCGGCATTAACCTGTCCGCCATTGGTTGGAAAGTAAGTGATGTCGCGTTGATAGCAGGCCTTGGTCCAACCTTCGCTGGCGAAGTGCCCGCTTCCCATAGGCGGAAAGCTGGTCGTGCCTACGACCTCACCGCCATAGTCAATCTCCGCGGCATTGTGAGCCATCGCGCCTCCTCTATAAAGAGAGGTCGGATAGTAGCCAATGGCGTTGCTGGCCGCTCCGCCACCCCAGTAAAGCCACCAGTTGCCCTGATAAAGGTAATAAGCGAGCTGGATCTCGTATTGCGCTCCCCCGTATGTGCTGGAAGGACTGAGCGTTCCCCCGATCGTCGCGGCGTGGCTTGTCTGCACAAACGCCGTGCACTCAAGGTTGTAACAGCCTGTTTGGTTGTAGTCGTCGGCTGTCCAATAAATGAAGAAGACCGGCAGGTTCGTGTTGTACTTACCCGGATATACCTGCCAGCCGCATTCGGCGGTTTGCAAGCCCGAGCCGCTTCCTCCCACATACCAGTGTTGCGAGAGTGAGAATATCTGGTTGGCTCCGATCGCAGGATCCCAGACGTTCAAGTAGCTGTGTCCGCCGAGGTTATTGACATTCTGGTAGGCATGAGCCCAGCGATGGGTGGCAGCCACCGCGGGAGAAGTGGTCGGCTCCAACACGGGTGTGGGATTGCCAATGGTTCGTGGCGGCCGGGCTCCTCCTTCCGGGCTTTTCTGGAAGAAGTTATTCAGCGATGCGAATCGCGTCATTTCTTCCAGAGTCAAGCGCCGCATGGGGATATGGCCCGGTGAACACGCCATCTGGTTCCCATGTTTATCGGTCTTTCCGGAGCGGAAGTCCGGTTGGATCTCGACCGGCTTGCGGTCACCCACCGGCTCGCCCTGAGCGCCGGCCTTCTTATCCAAGCTGGGCAGAGCCGGGGCTTTCGCTGCTGCGTTGCCTTTCAGCGACGGTTGCTGACTGACTGGAATGCAATCGAAGATAGATCCGTTCTCGTCTTCGAAGCTGTGCACTTCCGTCACGCCGCGGTACAACCCCACAATATGCGCTTTCATCGCTGTGAACTCGGACTCATTGGCCTTGGCTTGTGCGGCCTGTGCAAAATTGCCGTGTTTGGCCGTGTCTAGGGACTTTCTAAACTCCTCAAGTGACGAAATATTTTTTCCTGCCATGAGCGTTCTCCTTTAAGTAAAGTTTGACCCGTCTTTTCAGTTAGTGACGATGACGGTCAAAGCGTTTCCGGAGTCTGCTGCCAGGAAGGCGGCGTCACTTTTTTCCCGTGGCGATCCTTTGCCTGTCGATGGTCTCGACGGCCGCCTGCAAAGCAGCTTGGCGCGCTTCCGGCTCGGTGGCGTAGGTCGTTTGCGGCGCCTCCACGCGCACGCTCTGAGTATCAGGAGTCTGATATTCGGCCCGGGCTGTCCAGCCTCGGCCTGGAGCCGGAGTCGTCGTGATAGCGATCGCTGTCCCCCGGTAAACTTCCGTCATGGCTGATGAGTATGTAGCCGAATTTTAGGGAAGTCAAGCAGGAGGAGATAAGCGGCGACTGCTGGTGGGTGAGGCCGATCAGCTTGGACCGTTGTTGATGAGGTCCAGATCTTGTGCAAACTTCACCGCAGTTCGAGCGCGGGAGACGAGTTGCCCGGTGGGCACAATCCTCAAGAAAACCTCCGGCCAGAGATCGGGCGGCCGATCGCGCAGGCATGGAGTAAGTCCGGCGACCATTTTTCCAGGATATGGAATCACCATTGGACAGCCCGATCCCAGCGCATAGCTGGCATTCCTCTTGAGATTCTTCGCCCGCAGAAGCCCGGGAAACGTGGTCAGCAACTCGAACAGCGCAGTTCTGGGAAATATCAGACCACGCTCCGGGATAGTCACGAATTCCAACAGTAACTTCGAATTAAGTTCGGTTTGTCTCAGTTTGCAAAGGAAGGTAAGCTCTCCCAGGCAATCATGCGCGATGTCAGCCGCCAGGACGGCGGTGGCATATGCGTCCAAGGTCGCGAATGAAAGTGTAATGAACTCCGGGGGATTTCCGAAACGCGCACCGTCCGCGTGTTCCGGGAAAGTTCGCGGTCGAAACAAAGACCAGTCTAGACCGAGAATGGAGTCATCCAGCCTCGGTGGGCAGAAGCCTTCTTCAAGCAGTCGTTTATACGCCAGAAGCAGACGATCAATTTCGTCAGTTGTGAGCGCTTTGTAGCGCCTCTCATCCTCTTGCAATTTCGGTCTCTTTCGGCTTGCTTGAACGTATAACCCGTCTTTGCAACTCGCAAGACGACTCAAGTAGACTAAGCCGCGCGATTAAATTGATCGCTGGGCCTGAAGTTAACTCCAGTTCACCATCGCTGAATTGCTTCCGACTCGAATGCGCTTTCCGTGAGGCGGCCCGGCGGAAAAAAATGCTGCCGGGTTGCACTGTGCAACGAAGTCCAGATTCAGGTGGATGGGGGCCGGGAGTTGGCGCAAACTCTATCTTGTTAACCTGATTTTTACGCAGCCGCTCTTTCGATCGAGAACAATATCCTTTACGCAATCGATGATGGGGTGAGCCGCATCATCGGAGCTTCGAACCGCAAATTCCTCGCGAGGAGACGCGCCATGGCTACGAACCGGCTGCTTTCCATCAACCACATCGTCGTTCTGATGCTGGAGAATCGATCGTTCGATCACATGCTGGGCTTTCTCTACGCCCACAACAAAAATGTCTCCGCAACGGGCGCGCCGTTCGATGGGCTTACGGGCAGCGAAACCAATCCCGACAGCAGTGGAAAAGCAGTTGCCGTGAGCCAGATTCAGGCCAGCGACGGGAACGCGTACTACATGCCTGGTGCGGACCCGGGGGAAGGCTATTCGGCGACGAACTCTCAACTGTTCGGCAGTACCAAGCCTCCTTCCCCCGCCATTGCAACCAACCAGGGGTTCGTGACTGACTTTTCCTACACGTTGGGATGGGAAGCGAAGGAGAAGTGGTCGATATTGCCGGGCACGAGCGCGAATGACATCATGAACGTCTTTAGGCCGGCGATGCTTCCGGTGCTCTCCGGATTGGCGACAGGCTTTGCCGTCTGCGATCAATGGTTCTGTTCGGTCCCAACGGAGACATTGCCCAATCGGGCCTTCGTCTGCGCAGGAACATCGCAGGGCCACATGGACGACAAGGCGACGAAGTACACCTGCCCATCGATCTTCGGTGCGCTTTCGAACGCCAGCGTGAGTTGGTCAATCTATGGTTACAGCGAGCCGCCGCTCACACGGCAGGATTTTTCCGACACGGTAGATGCCGACGACAGCCACTTCGGCTTGTTCACAGATTTTCAGACCGCTGCGGCGAATGGGACGCTGGCCTCCTATGTCTTTCTCGAGCCAAGCTGGTCCGCGGCAGGGAACAGCCAGCACCCTAACTACAACGTGGCACTGGGCGAGCAGTTGATTCACGATGTGTATTACGCGCTGCGCAACGGCCCGAACTGGAATCAAACACTTCTGATCATTACCTATGACGAGCACGGGGGTTGTTACGACCACGTTCCCCCGCCGCTCGGAGCAACGCCGCCGGACGATTCGGTGGGCGAGTACGGCTTCGACTTTACGCGTTTCGGACCGCGGGTGCCCACGGTGCTGGTATCGCCCCTGATCGCAGCGGGAACCGTTTTTCGCGTGGCCGCAGGCGCGACGCCGCTCGATCACACGTCAATCCTGAAGACGGTAGAAAACCGATGGGGGACGGCAAACCTGACAGCGCGCGACGCCGCGGCCCAGGATGTGAGCGCCGTGTTGACGCTGGCAACGCCGCGAAGCGACGATCCACTGGCCGGCGTGACCGTTCCCGTGGCTCCTACGGCTGCCGCAGTAAAACTCGACATTACGAAGCCGTCGCACCTGCAGCAGATTCATGCGGAGCTGGTTTCGCAGTTGCCGGTTCCCGATAAGAGAGGGGGCGTGCATCACGCCATGCCGCAGTTGAAGACGAGCCAGGATTACAGCGAATACATCCGTTCGCGCACCGCCGCATGGAAGGCGGCGAGAGATTCCAATGCGGGATCGGCAAAGGTGCGCTAGAACTGGCCTCATTTAGTCTTTCCGCTTAAATTAGTTCTTGCCTTTCAATCTCCTCACGCATATCATGCGTCGTGCCATATGGGATCGACGGTTCCAAAAAGACAGCCTGAATAGCTCTAAGTTGTGTTTCTTCATACTCCGCACCTCCGCTGTTGGTCTCAGTAATTGACGAATCTATTCAGAGGGTATTTATCCGCTCGCCGCTGCCGTGGCAGTGACTTGAATCATCAGGTGCAAACCGGATCGGTCAAATTTTAGAATTTTGATTCATTGAGGTGAGGTGCGGGACGATTCAGGCTCGTAACAAACGAGGGAGACTGAGGAGCGATCATGATTCCAACTAACTGGGTCACGATATTTCTGGCAATCATGAGTTTGGCTCTTCTGTACTGGCAGGGCTGGGAGTTGCTCGGTCGCGAAACGTACTCCTCGCGTTTCGGCGTCCTGACTATTTCGCTCGCCGCGCTTGCCGCTCTCCTGCAGATCCTTTTCTTTACCGGGAAACTAGTCTTCAGCTACGATCTGCACGCGATTATGGCCGAAGGGCCTTTTGTCCGCCTCGGTCTTGAACTTTTTGTGCTGGGAATATCGCTCGCAGCATCTTTTGGATGGCTCATAGCCGAGGCCGATGGGGCTATTGGATGGACGTCGTGGCTGACGATCATCGGCGTCGGTATTCTCGTCGGAGCGCTAGCAATCGCCGGCATACATTTGCTAAATCCCGATGACGCAAAGCCACTGCGGGTATATTCTTTCGACCTGTGGGCGCCGGAGCTGTTCTTATGGGTGACATTTTGCCTGACCCAGTCTGCCTTGGGCCGTATGGTTGGCGACCACGAAGTCTTACGGGTTGTGTTGGGCGCCGCGGTCTGCTGTTGGGCGATCAGTCTACCGCAGTTTTCTGAACTCAACGGTGTCAGCTCGTGGTGGGCTCTCTTTCTGCTGGGGCTGTTTCTTGCCATGCTTTTAGTAGGGTGGTGGACGGTGGCGAGAGCACACCCTACACCGAGAGTGGTACGTGTGCTGGCCTACTTCCTGGTAATTTTGGGAGCGACCGCGAGCGCGGGGCTCGGGCTCCGATCCTTGGACAACTATGACCTTCTCTTGTCGGTTACCGCCGGCGCCTCTGTGCTTTTGTTTCTCACGATAGTCGCATCCCGGGTTCCCCGGGGTAAGTTCAGCGGGGAGGCTTTGAAAACTTCGATCAAAGATGTGTGGAAATTCGGGCGCCCCCTTTATCTGAGCCGTCTAAGATGGTCGATCAAAGTCCGAAAGACTCGCTTCCTTCGCCATTGGGTGCTTTGGGTGGTTTTGATTGGAGTCTTTGGCGGGTTTTTCGCCGCCCCTTATCTGGCTAGCACCGATCCTCGTTTTCGATTGACCGGATTGGCCGTTGGGCCGGGTCTCGATTCGACTGTCGGCTTAAGCGGACTGGTCTTCGTGTGGGTGCTGCTGATCGAGATCTTCGGCATGGGTCCGATCACCGCCAATCGCAGTGAACCGAACCAGGACGGCGCGATGGAAAACGTATCACCCGCGCAGAGCCTGTGGAGATCTCTAAGCGCGAGGATTCAAGCATCGAGTCGGTGGGCCGTTGGTCGATTGACCGCTCTGGTCGTGCACCCTTTTTCGAAGATCGTGTCCGGCATCGGCCTGAAAAACGCGGAGCCAAGGATCGGAAATGAGCCAGCCAACGATTCAGAAAAGTCTCAGGAGGTGAAACCTTCCATCCAGGATAAGCCAAAGTTGGGCGCGAGGGCGTGGATCGGTGGGATTGCGAAGACCCTTGTCGGCGTCGCCATCCTGATCGCGATCAGCGAAATGCCCAATGCGCGTCAGACCTTGATCGGGACGTTTCACACACCGAAATTCAAAGAGGCGGAGACCGAGGACGATGTCGGAGAGGCAATTTCCGACGAGGTCATCAACTCGCTAGCCGGGATCGGTAAACAACTGCGACCGCTGGTGGTTGGGCTGCCGGCCAGCGGGACGGGCGCAACACAATTTCGCGCACCCTCCGCCACAGATACGACCGGAGGGGTTTCCGAAGCGTTAGGAAAGGGAACCAGCCTGGGCCTGCCGGGAGGGGTGTCGGTTCCGCTAAATCTGCTTTTGCTGCCCATCCAAACCCCCATGCGCTGGCTGTTGGGAGTTCGCGTCATTCAAGGCAGTCTTTACGAGAGTGACCAGGGCTTTACTCTTCTCGCCAGCTCAAGCAATGGCGAGACTTGGAACGTGTCGCATACTGGCAAGCTGATCGAGGCCGCTATCCCGGATTTGGCAGACAGCATGGCTTTTCAAATCGCGATTCGCGATCCCTCGTTCGACGCCCTCGGCCTGGGGAAGAAATGGGACGGTTTCAAAAAATTCGAGTTGGGTCAAGCCAGTTGGGAAGCTTACCAAGCGCAGAAGGACGTGGACAAGCTCACCTACGCCATTAAAGGGTTTCGTGAAGCTACCGAGATCGATCCTGACTTCGCCTTGGCCCACTACCGATTGGGTCTCGCTCTGCAAGAAGACGGTGATCCGGCAGGAGCGGTAACCGCGCTGCGGGCCAGCGTTCACGCGAATCCGAATTTCGTGCCAGGGTATGTTGCCTTGGCCTCCACGTTGCAGGATTTCGACACCTTTCGTCAGGCCACCCCAGCTGTCCTAAGCAATCCTCATCTCTCAGCCGAGCAATCGTGGGCGCAACGCGTTGAGGCCAGAGAACTATGGCAGAAGGTCGCCACATTCCCCTCCAGCCGCCTCACCTTATCGGATGAAGCTTCGGCCTACTACGGCCTCTGCCTGGATAACCTCAGCCTGAGTCAGAAGTACATGAATGAGAGCCAGATCGAAAAAAGTAACGACGTTATCAGGCTGGCCTATTTCCACTGCAGAAGGGCTGAGGAGGTAATTGCCCAGTTCCCCGTCAGCCTGCGCGACATGCCATTGAATCGGCAGAACGAAG
The DNA here is from genome assembly GCA_049800615.1 of Acidobacteriaceae bacterium. Lineage (GTDB taxonomy): Bacteria > Acidobacteriota > Terriglobia > Terriglobales > Acidobacteriaceae > PALSA-350. The sequence continues at coordinate 8,560 of JBARKD010000887.1, forward strand.
CTTCTGCCATCAACGCAATGGGCCTGTCATTGACCATGCAGTTGGGCAGCTTTGGAACCACAGACTGGATATGCTCGGCGGATTCAGCGGACATCGGGGCCCTCGATGCCCAGGGACGACTTAACGAGAGTATCCAGGTGGGACCGCTCCTTCGGGCCGCTTCACGCTATTTTACTTTGGCGCAGACCCTGCAGCCTGATGATCAGATCATCGCGTGCAACGCAGCTCTTGCTTCGTATGGCTTGGGAGACGAGGGGCCGATGCAGAGATTGGAGCTGAGCCCGGATGCCCATCTTTCCCTGGGTGACTCCTTCGATCGATTGGCGAAAGATAAGGAAGTCCCCACTTACTATCTTCTTGCCATGCGCGAATACCGCAGGGCGACAGAGCTCGATCCCGACCGCATCTGGGCTTTGAATGATTTCGCCTACACATTCTGGCAGTTTCGTTTGGCTGCTCCCTACGAAAGCATGCCTGATTGGCTGGGCGTGGCTGTCGGCCGCAGAGCCGAAGAATACGCGCGGCGGGCAAGTTTCCTCGCGCCGCAAAGACTCGTCGGATGGGAGAATAACGCCGTGCAACTCACGCTCGGCGAGGTTCTGCTGGGTCAGGGCAGGACCGAGGAAGCAGTCCGGGAATTGGAAAAATTGCACCCTCCAGAAAACTCTATGTTCGAGGAGGCTCGATGGGACCTTGCCCAAGCCCGTTTGTGCGATAGCTCCCAGAAGAGAGCACTGGGTAAGGGAGATCCGGTAGAGGAGCAAGAAGCCGCCGAAGCTCTGGAGAAGATTCGACAATCCGCGCTCAGCCGGGGAGACGAAACATGGATCGATCGTCTATCTGTTCTTGATGCGCATGAACCGCAACCGGCCTGTCAGGCAGACCCGGAAGGCCTGCTTCCGGACCTGCGTGTTAGATATGTCCTAAGAGGCGGCAAGCCGATTTACAGCGCGGCTACGCCGTGTGCGTGGGAGGGAGTCTATGCCACAGTCGCGGTTGCATCAGGTACCGCGCCCTCGCAGTTTCGATTACATGTCTGGGGAGCCGGTACAAACAGCACGATCAGTCTGGCGAATACACCGCTCGAGTCTGTGTCGTTGATCGGTGAACGCAGAACGACTCAGCGCGTTTTTTTTGCTCAACTACTAGGCGTTCAACCTCAGGATCAACAGCCTGGAGTCGGCACGAATGTTTCCGATGTCATTCCAATCCCAACGTATGCGGTTGCGGGGAATGGCTGCCGGCAAAACTCGATACTGCTCAATTTTGTCCCGTCACATTGACAATGCGCCAAAGATGGCTGCGAAAGGTTCGTTTTTCGGCCGAGAATAATCTGGAACTAGAGTCCTCTCAGCTCCTTTAGCATGGCCAGGCGAGTCCTGTTTATTCATTTCCTTTGGGAAACGCAAAACGGACGGGTGACGCAGCGCGTCGCGGCCGCCGGGCTTCCCTTATGGACTCACAAAGATATCCGTCTTCTGCGCCGCAGAAAGCCCATACCGTCTTCCTGGTCTCATGAACACCACCTGTAAAAACAAATAATCTCTGTTAGATGGTGTTGCATCGACCGGTTGAGCTCGCAGGACTTTTGCGGGAACTAGCAGACAGGTTCCCTATGGCCCGTAATCCTACCGCAATCCGAAAATTCCGAGCCCTTCATGGCGCAATGCGTGCATTGGCGGTTGTGCGTCAACTTGCAAAGCAAGTGCTGCCGATTTGCGATCTTAGACCCGTCTCCCCTTGCACTTCGTCAGGTGATCGTTGTATTGTATTGTGACCTGTAGAAGCAAAAGGGGGGACGGGACAATCACAACTCAACGTATTGAACTTCCCCAGGGGACGCTTGACCTTCTGATCCTGAGAATTCTTGCCTTGGGAGCGCAACATGGCTGGGCGATTGCTGAGCGCCTGCAGCAGATATCGAGCGACGTTCTGTGCATTCAACAAGGTTCGTTGTATCCCGCGTTGCATCGCTTGGAGCGACGCGGATGGATCAGGGCCAAATGGGGCGCATCGGAGAACAATCGCCGAGCAAAATACTACGACCTGACGCGCAGCGGGCACAAGCAACTTGCAACGGAGACAGAGACCTGGCAGCAGTTGACGGTCGCCGTAGCGCGGGTGCTTGAGAGCGTGTGAGGAGAACTATGATCAGCGATTTTAGATATCGGCTTCGCGCATTGTTTCGTCGCAGAACCGTCGAAACAGAAATGGAAGATGAACTTCGATTTCACTTTGAGCGACAGGTCGAAAAGAATCGCGACCTCGGCATGACGCGGGAGGAAGCACTAAGACAAGCACACCTGTCTTTTGGCGGCGAAGCGCAGATCAAGGAGCAATGCCGGGATGCACGCGGAATCAGCTTTTTGGGTACATCGATTCAAGACATCCGCTACGGTTTTCGTGGTCTGTGCAAAAGACCGGGCTTTACGGCCGTGGCCATCCTGACGATTGCCGTCGGAATTGCAGCGAATGTATCTGTCTTCGGCTTCTTCCACGCGCTCTTTCTTCAAGCGGTCCCAGCCAGAGATTCGTCAGGCCTGGTGCGGATTCTTGCGCCAACGCCGCATGGCGATGGGGATGGTTTCTTCAGCTATCCCGAATACGCCTTTCTTCAGCAACACGCACAAACATTTGAGACTTTAACGGCGCACTATTCCACCGCACCGCTTCACGTGATCGTCGATAGCCAGGTATTCGAGGTCCAGGGCGCAGTCGTCTCCGGAAACTATTTCTCTCTCTTGGGGCTGCGGCCGTCTTTGGGGCGGTTCTTCGATGCTGAGGAGGACAGGGTAGCCGATCGGAACCCGGTGGCCATAGTCAGTTACGCACTGTGGCAAAGCCTCTTTCACGGAGATCAGCGGGTTGTTGGGACGCCGGTGACGATTAACGGCCGGACTTTTGAGGTCATCGGTGTTGCTCCGAAGGACTTTTATGGCGTCCAGATCGGCGCAACCCCAAATGAAATTTGGATTCCAACGATGATGGTGCACGCCGGATATCGCTGGTGCGATGCGTTTCAACCTGATTGCACTATCTTCGGTATCCTGGCGCGCCTGAGACCCGGCTTGAGCGCAGGCGCCGCACAAGCCGAGATGAAGACGCTCTGGAACCAGTTCCGGACGGCACATCCAGATCTGGACGACAAACGCGGCATAACTCTCGCTCCTGCGGTCGGGGTCGAAGGCAGTTCAAGAACTTACTTCCGAACATTACTGAAACTCCTGTTGGCGGTTGCCGGTGCGCTCCTTCTCGTCGTGTGTGCGAATATCGGAGGGCTCCTCATCGCCCAAGGCTCCGCAAGGCGTGCAGAGTTTGCCGTTCGCCGGGCACTGGGCGCAAGTTCATTACGCCTCATCCGGCAACTTCTCACCGAGACGCTGCTGCTTGCGGGCAGTGCAGGTGTTTTGGGACTGGGAATCTCGGCGTGGATCAGCCACTTATTCTCGGCCTTCTACAGCACCGACTCTGAAGGATATCGTCATATCTACAACATCAAACTCGACACGGGTGTGCTCATCTATTCCATCGTCCTTACACTTGTTACGGGGATTCTCTTTGGATTGATTCCCGCATTGCAAGCGAGCCGCACCGACATCAACGAAACCCTGAAGAGCAGCGGCGGGGCGCGTGGGTCGGTACGCAGCCGCAGTCGATCCTTCCTGGTAGCTACCCAGGTTGCCTTGTCGTTCGCTTTGCTCGTCGCCTCCGGTTTGCTGATTCGAAGTACGGCAACGATCGAGAATGGTCAAAACCTCGACGTGCACAATGTCGTAGGGCTGCGGCTTCGGCCGCGGCTCGTGAACTATTCGCCGGCAAAAGCTCAAGCCTTTCTGCATGAAGTTGTGCGCCGTATTCGCGCGCTGCCCGGCGTACAGGCGGTGAGTCTCACGAAAACAGAAGGCGCTGTTTGGGGCAATGGAGGCACAATGCGGCTTGCTATTCCGGGAAGAGTGTTTGCAAAAGCCACGGACGAACCAGAAGTCAATTCGCACGAGATCGCTCCTCAGTATTTTGAGGTATTGCATATTCCTTTCGTCGCAGGGCGAGATTTCTGGGAGACAGACCGCGAAGGATTTCCGCGGGTGGCAATTGTGAACAAGACCCTGGCGAAACGCCTCTTCGGGGAGAAATTGCCGCTCGACCATACGATCACGTTGAACGAACAGCGTTATCAGATCGTTGGTCTTGTCAAGGACGCTCAGATTCAGAATGCTCTTGATGGACCGGTGTCCATGGCCTATCTGCCGTTTTGGCAGAATGATACAGAACAACAGATCGATGCCCGGATGTGTGTTCGTGCGTCGGGCGATGCAGGTTCCGTGTTGGCTGCGATCAGAAAGACAATTGCTGAGATCGATCCGAACGTCCCAACCGCCGAGACCATGCCTCT
>JBARKD010000888.1:0-6106 GCA_049800615.1 Acidobacteriaceae bacterium
GTGGTACAGGGGATAACCTGCAGCGGCAGCAACCTTGCCGTAGGTTGAGACCTTTCCTTTGGGCACCGAGCGGATGACGCGGAGAAAGGCGGCGTCCCGCAGCTCGTCCTCACGCAACCCATCGCGCAGGATTCGGCGCTTGAGATTTTGAGGGACTACGGGACGGCGCATCGGGAAAATATAGCAGGATGCCGGCAGGACATCCTGCCAACCTTATGCCTTAGCAGTATCGGCGATGGAGTCGAGATCCCGCAGCGTGGCTGGGGAAAGCTCCAACGTTGCCGCTTTGAGATTCTCGCGCAAATGCGCAACTGACGAGGTGCCAGGGATCAGCAGTATGTTGGGCGCGCGGTGAAGAAGCCAGGCAAGCGCAATCTGCATCGGCGTGACCCCAAAAGAGGCAGCGGTCGCATCCAGTTTTGCCGACTGCAGAGGATTGAAACCTCCGAGGGGAAAAAACGGGACATAGGCGATGCCCTTTTCAGCAAGGCTATCGAGGAAGGCATCGTCGCCTCGCTGGGCCACATTGTAGAAATTCTGGACGCAGATGATATCGGTGATTTTCTCGGCCTCGGCCAATTGTGCAGGATTTACGTTGCTAAGGCCGATATGGCGGATCAGGCCCTGGCTTTTGAGCTCGGCCAAAGCGGTCAGGGGCCCTTCTATGGAACCTTCTTCGGGTCCCATAATCCCACCAACGCGAAGGTTAACGATATCAAGGCGGTCGAGCCCCAGATTACGAAGATTATCGTGGGCGCCATCGAGCAGCTCCTGGGCAGAACGGGCGTGAATCCACGACATGTCCGCTCCACGGCGGGCGCCCAGCTTGGTGCAGATTACCAAGCCATCGGGATATGGATAAAGGGCCTGTTTGATGATCTGGTTGGTGACATGGGGGCCGTAATAATCGCTGGTGTCAATGTGGTTGACGCCGGAGGCAACCGCTTCCCGCAGCACGGCAATGGCAGCGTCGACGTCTCGCGGGGGTCCGAATACCTGAGGGCCGGCGAGCTGCATTGCGCCGTAACCCATGCGGTTGACGGTCAGCGATGTGCCTGGAAAGGTGAAGGCGCCGGCAAGGGTGGTCTGGGTGGTCATTCTGTTCTCCTATAGTTTGCGCATGGCTTGCGCGGATCATGCTCAGCTGTGTTAGATGAAGGAAACCTGTTTGAGGAGCTCGCATTTGCCGCAGCGTTTCCAAGTGGTTCTCGAGCCGCGTAAATCGCCGGTGCAGGCGCGTTCCGCGGCCAGCGTGGACGCCATTCTGGATGCCACTATTCAGCTTTTGCTCAAGATAGGAAAAGAACGGTTGACCACGACCAGGGTGGCATTGCGAGCCGGGGTTTCGGTTGGGACACTCTACCAATATTTTCCCAACAAGAGTGCGTTGCTGCAGGCGGCTCTAAAACGTCATCTGGAAGAGGTAACGGCGACGGTGGAACGCGTCTGCGGGCAGCAGCATGGCAAGCCCCTCCTGGCCATGGCGACGGCTCTCATCAACGCGTTCCTGGACGCCAAAATAAAAGATGCAAAAGCCAGTGTCGCGCTCTACTCTGTCAGTTCGGATGTGGATGGGGCACGAATCCTGCAACAGATGGAATTACGGTCCAATCACGCGTTGATCTCCATGCTGGCGAGTTCGCCCGAGCGACTCAGGAAGGATCCACGGCTGGTCGCTTCGATGCTGCAGGGGGCAATGTCCGGCGTCAGCCGCAGGTTGTTGGAATCGGGGGCGCTGGAAATGGAAGTTGATGCAGTACGTGAGGAGTTGATCCTGCTCGCCCGAAGTTACCTGGAAGCTTCCAGCGCAAAGGTGTAACGAAGTTCGATTTCGGCGCCCGCTCCGCCACGGCTGGAGACCTTAAGGCCGGCGCGGCCGGGGTAGCTCCGCCAGGCGCAAACTTATCAAATTGTAACTAGAACTTTTGTGTCGTATAGACAGCAAAGGAAGTTACTTAGTCTCTCATTCGAGGAGGCGCCCGGGTAACCAAAGGGACTCCCGCAAGGGGATGCGCTTCCGGGGCGGTTGGGCTAACTATCAGCCAGATGGTGAATTATCCAATAAGCCCAACTTGGATGCAAATTCCGGCCGTTCCCGTTTTGACGTGCTATCGCCTTCGCGAGGCACTTAAATTGCCATTGCTCGATTGTAATTAAAGATTCAAATGAGCGACTCTCTATAAACAACCATTTGGCAGAAGCTGACGTCCCTTTGTTAGCGCCCACTTACCACGAACTTCAGGATCCGATCCTCACGATGAGCGATAAGACTTTTGTGGTTCGCTTTAAGCCTCCGGAACTCAGTCCACAAGTTGTGGTTGCTGAGCACGCCGAATTTCAAGGGGAGCACCTGGTTTTTCTTAATGCCACAGGCCAGTTTGTGGCGTTATTTTTTACGGAAATCGTCGAAAGCTGGTCTGAATTCGAATAGCTGCTTGGGAGACAGATCCGGGTCGCGGAATCACTCCTGGGAGCTGTGAAATGACCGCTTTGCGGGCTGATTGGCAAACCAAATACGAAGTCGTTTCAAGGGGCGCCGCGCCCCGGGTTCCGGGCAGCGTTTCTTCGCGGCCGAGCCTGTAGCATTGTGCTGTGTGCGGACGCTATGTACTCAAGACGACTCGCAGGCACCTTGCCCAGTGGTTTGGTGTCGACGTATCGGAACTGCCGGAGTTTGGACCTTCGTACAACGTCGCGCCACAAACTTTCCAGCCCATCGTTCGGCTGAACCGGGATACGGGGCAACGAGAAGTTGTCCTGCTGCGGTGGGGACTCGTTCCCTATTGGTCGAAAGATGCGAAGATCGGCTACTCGACGATCAATGCGAAGGCGGAGACGATCACCACGGCTCCAGCGTTTCGCGAGGCGATCCGGCGCAGGCGCTGCCTGGTGCCGGCGGACGCCTTCTACGAGTGGCAGACGCTTAGTGCAAAGACAAAACAACCATTCGCCATTGCCCTCGAGAACGGCGAGCCCTATGCCTTTGCCGGGGTATGGGAAGGCTGGCGTGATCCCAAGACGCGAGAGCGCCTGGAGACCTTCACGATCATCACCACGGACGCGAATGAATTGCTAGAACCGATGCACGAGCGGATGCCGGTCATTCTCGAACCGAAGGATTATGACCGCTGGCTCGGGCCCGCTGATCCCGCACATCTTCCTATCGATCTCCTTCGGCCGTACCCTGCGGAAAGAATGACCGCCTGGAAAGTGGACCGGCGGGTCGGGAACGTCAAGAATGACGACGCCGAACTTCTTTCACCACCAACTGAAGATCACTCTCTATGGGGCGATGCGGCATCGCTGGACATAGAATGAGAAGGTTGCCTGCAGCGCGATGATAAATTCCTGATTCGCCGCGCGGCTTCTTTTCGGAGTTGATATGAGAACGCGGCGGCAGTTCCTGAAAGGAGCATCCGCAGCATATTGCGCGGTTGCCTTCTCAGACTTGGAAGTTCGCGAGTCGATCGGCGAGAGCCAGCCGGAGCTCGCGTCCCAATTGGCTCATGACCCGCGCCGACCTCAGTTCCATTTGCTGCCGACGCACAACTGGATGAACGATCCCAATGGTCCGGTCTATTTTGCCGGTCTTTACCATATGTTTTTTCAATACAACCCTGAGGCTCCAATTTGGGGCAATATGAGTTGGAACCACGCCGTCTCCCCTGACATGCTGCACTGGCGCAATTATCCGGTGGCCTTCACCATGACGACCGGGAGTGCCGATGCCGCGGGGTGCTTTTCGGGCTCGATGCTGGTCGAGGAACATGCGGGCAAACCGCGGGCCTACGCGATTTACACCGGTGTGACAAGAGATAAAGCAAAGGAGACGATACGGAACGAAGGTTTGCGAGAGTCGCAATGCCTTGCCTGGTCCGACGATTTGCTCCTGCAACAGTGGCAAAAATCCGCGCAGCCGGCGATTCCCAATCCACCGGCGGGTCTGGCCATTACCGGCTTTCGCGATCCCTTCATGTGGAAGGAGAAGCAGGCCTATCTCATGACCGTCGGTTCCGGGGTGGAAAAACGAGGTGGATGCGTCCTGCTCTATCGATCCACAAACTTAATGGATTGGGAATATTTGCATCCCCTGGCCAGCGGTAGTTGGAATGGCACCCCGACGCCGAACCCAGTCGACGACGGAGAGATGTGGGAGTGCCCAGATTTTTTCCCCCTCGATGGCGGCCATGTGCTGATTTACTCGACGATGGGCAAAGTCTTCTGGCAATCGGGATTATTCGACCAGGAGACGCTGCGGTTCAAGGCAAACAAAAGCGGTGAGCTTGATGTAGGCGCTTTCTATGCGCCTAAAACGCAACTCGATGCGGAAGGGCGGCGGATTCTCTGGGGATGGATTCCTGAGCGGCGCTCTCAAGCTGAGATGCTCAAGGCAGGCTGGTCGGGAATGATGAGTCTGCCGCGGTTGCTGCATCTTGAATCCGACGGCACTTTGCGCATGCAGATCCTGCCGCAGACAGAAGTCCTGCGGGGAGGTTCGATCGTCGCCAGGAGCGTGGCAAGCGGCTCTGTTTTGACCCTACCGGCTGCGACAGGCGAGGTATGGTGTGCAGGAAAGAGAGATTCGGCGTCAGAGCTCTCGTTCTCCCTGGGATCGACGGAGCTGATGACGATCCGTTACGAACCAGTCGAGGGGGCTTGGCTGGTGGACGAGAAGAAGGTGGTTCCCGGGCCATCGGACCGGCCCTCGGTTCACGCGTTTGTCGACGGATCTGTGATCGAGGTCATACTTTCTGAGCGCGCCGGTTATGTCAGGCGGTTCTATTATCCCGGGGCCGTGGCGCCCGATCTTACGGTTCGGGTCAAGGGAACCGGTCAGGAACTGCGCGGCTGGGAGATTTCGCCTATCACGCAGAATCGGCTGACAACGATCGGCCCGTTTTTTGCTCCTGAAAAGGGCGCGGTGCGTTCTTGACTTTGTCCTGAGTACTCGGCGAGAGGTATGCTGGCAGCCGGATATGAAACGCATGCCCAACTGGAAAATCGCCGCCGGTTTGCTCCTCGTGCTCTGTGCTTCCGCTCGTTCCGCCAGCCGCCCCGAGGACATCCCTTTCGAAAAACACACAATTGACCTCGGAGCCTCGGAAACCGCGGTCTTCGCGGATATCAATCGCGACGGAAAGATCGACCTGGTCTCGGGCGAGTATTGGTACGAGGCCCCCCATTGGACCAAACATCGTTTCCGCGACATTCTTTACACCAACAATTACGTTGACGACCTGTCCACACTACCCCTCGATGTCGATGGAGACGGGTATGTCGACCTGGTCACTTCCGGATGGTTTTCGAAGAGCCTGTCGTGGTGGCGCAATCCCGGCCGCACCGGAGAAATGTGGAAGGAGCATTCCATTGCGACGGGAGCCCCCATCGAGTTCTCCTTCCTGGTCGATCTGGATAACGACGGCAAGGCGGAGGAGATTCTTCCCCAGTTCGGGGACGAGCATCGTCCGCTCGCCTGGTATGAACGGGATCATAAGGGCGGAATGGTGGAGCACGTTGTCAGCGACCGCAGCTATGGGCACGGGATTGGCGTTGGTGACGTGAACGGCGATGGGCGCAACGACATCCTGACGTCGAAGGGCTGGCTGGAAGCACCGCGCGATCCGCGGCAGAAGGGCTGGACCTTTCATCCCGATTGGCATTTTGACGACATGCTGGGCTTTATCTACGTACGCGACGTCAACGGGGATGGCCGGCCGGATCTGGTAACCACTATGGCGCACGGATATGGGGTTTTTTGGGTTGAGCAGACGAGCGACGGCAAATGGGTCAAGCATGTCATCGACGACAGCTGGTCGCAACCCCATGCAATGACGCTTGTCGACTTCCGCAAGACAGGGAATCTGGGATTGTTGACTGGCAAGCGTTACCTCGCCCACAACGGCCATGATCCCGGTGCGCGAGAGCCGTTGGGCGTTTACTGGTATGAGAGGATGCTGGATCCCAAAACCCACGAGGTCGAATGGGCTCGCCACGTTATTGACTACGGCGGCCGCACCGGGGGCGGAATTGAAATTGCCGTTGGCGATATCGATGGAGATGGTGATATCGATTTTGCGGTAGGGGGGAAGAGCGGGCTGTTTCTATT
>JBARKD010000889.1:0-6954 GCA_049800615.1 Acidobacteriaceae bacterium
GTTTGATGCGTCCGGCAACGTGGTCGGCAATACTGGCGGAGACTATAACGCCGACGGTTCCAACTTCGATGTACCCAATGAGCCCAGCTTCGGCCGCCATTTGCCGGGACAGCCAAGAAAAGCTTTCCTGAACGGGCTCTTTCCCGCATCGGGTTTTCCCACGCCTGGTCCGGGAACGGAAGGTAACCTGGGCCGGAACACGTACGATGGCCCCGGTTATAACAATGTGAACTTCACGTTTGAGAAGTTCTTCTCGACGCCGTGGTTCTTTGGCGAGAAGATGCAGATTGAGGCCAAGGGCGAGGTGACAAATCTCTTCAATCGCGCCAATCTATGGGGTATGAACTCGGATTTGTCCAACCCAACCTTGTTCGCTCATTCCACCAATCAATTTCCTGCACGCTACCTGCAGGTCCACCTGCGTGCCAGCTTCTGAGCGATGCTGCCATGCCCGCATTTTTCCCGGGATATGGATTGTGCTTCTGGGCACATGTTTCGCTCTGGCTGTCCGCGCACAGGGGAGGCAAGAGTCCGGCTCTTCCATAGAGGAGTTGATCCGCGCACACGACTACACCCAGGCTTTGCACGCCATAGAGTCCGGCTTGCGCGAGAGCCCGGCGGATGTTCGCCTACTGACTTTAGAGGGCATCGTGCTTTCCTTGCAGGGAAGCAGGCCGGAGGCGTTGGCGGCCTTCGATAAGGCGCTCAAGCTTTCTCCGAAGAACCGCGCCGCGCTCAGGGGCGAAGCTGAAATTCTCTATGAGGCGCAGGATCAGCGTGCTCTCCCAGTGCTGAAACAGATATTGAGCGTTGATCCCAAGGACCAGACCGCAAACGAAATGCTCGCGATAGTGGAAGTGAAGCAGGGAGATTGCCGTGCGGCGAACGAGCATTTTCTCTTGAGCGAGCCGGCGCCGGACAGCCATCCCGACTCACTCAAGGCCTACGGATATTGCCTGATGCAGGAGAAGGAACCAGGAGCGGCTGTCTCCGTTTTCGAACGCCTCGCGGCCATCTTTCCCGCGGATTCTTATCCCAAATACGATCTCGCGGTTGCCTTGTTGGAAGCCAGGCGGAATGACGAAGCTCTCAAAGTTTTGCAGCCTTTGCTTGCCGCAAATCCATCCGACCCCGATATTCTGAGCCTTGCGTCCGAAGCGTACGAGGCTCAAGGAGACACGCCGAAGGCGGTTGACCTTCTGCGTAGGGCGATTGTTCTCAACCCAGCCGTGCCCGGCTACTACGTTGCTTTTGCCGCGATCTGCCTCGATCACGACTCGTATGACGTCGGCATCGACATGATCAATGCCGGCCTGGCGCATATCCCCGATGATCCAACTCTCTTTCTCTCGCGCGGGTTGCTCTATGCGCAATTAGCTCAGTTCGACAAGGCGGAGGCGGATTTTAACCATGCCGATCAGCTGGACTCAAAGCAGAGCGTGAGTGCGTACTTCAATGACCTCGCTGAAATCTCCAAGAACAATCCCGAAAAAGCGTTGTCGGATGTGCGCTCGCAGCTCAAATCACATCCTGACAGCGCCTCCCTGCATTACTTGCTGGCCAAGCTGCTGCGGGATCAGGGTGGCCCAACGGACGAGGCCATCCAGGCTGCCAGGGAGGCGCTGAAGCTGAAACCAAACATGGTGGAGGCCAGGAACCTGCTTGCCGGCATATATATCGACTCCGGGAAATATGATCTCGCGACAGACCAGTGCAGGCTCGCTTTGAAAGATTCCCCATCGGATCAGACTGCGATGTTTCACCTGATTATCGCCCTGCGTCATTCCGGCGCGTCAGCGCAAAACGAAGTTCCGGGGCTGGTGAAGCAACTCTCCGAGTTGAAGCAAAGCTCTCGCCAACTCGAAACTGAGAGAAAAACGTTCAAGTTGGTGGAGCAGCAGTCTCCGTGAATGCCCACCTGACTTGGGTTCATGTGTCAGCGCATCGTCTGCTACGAGGCATGAAAGTCGTGGCCTTTTCGCTCGGGTCCGAAGCCGAAAATCACGAAAAGACATAGGATCACGCAAGCTTCGAAGATGGTGAGCGCCCATTGATAACCGAATTGCTTGCGCAGCGCGTACTCGGCTACCACGGAAGGAGCAGCGACCAGAACTCCGAGCTGATAAACGACTCCGGGGAAGAGACTGCGCACGCTGGCGGGAGAAAGCTCGTTCAGATGCGCTGGGATGACGCCAAACGCGCCCTGTACGCCGAACTGCATGACAAAGGATCCGATTGCCAGGACGGCCATGCTGGAGCCAAAGGCCCACGCCGGCACGGAAATTGCGCACAGCACCAAGGCAAGCAAAATCGCATAGCGGCGGCCTATCCGATCGGAGTAGTGGCCGACCACGAGCGCGCCGGCAATGGCGCCGATGTTGTACAGAACCGCCAGATTGGAAACTTCAATGTTGGAGAATTTGTGAATGGTCTTCAAGAAATCCGGATACAGGTCCTGCGTGCCGTGGGAGAGACAGATCATGGCGGTCATCATGACCATCAGGTAGACAAAGTCCTTTTTGTGGTGCCACACCACCCTGGCTACCTCGCCGATGCTGTGCAGGCGATGCTTCTCCCAGGAAGCAGACTCCGGAGAGAGCAAGGTCAGCACCGCAATCACGGCTGCGAGGCCGAGACCACCGAGAAACATCCAGCGCCATCCAAAACGCGGTTCAATCACGCGCAGGGCGATGGCCGCCAGCAGGTAGCCGACGGAGTAGCCGGCTTGCATAATGCCGGAGAATAAGCCCCGCCAGCGCCTGGGAGAGCTTTCCATCACCAGCGAGGCGCCCACCCCCCAGTAGCCACCCATGCCAATGCCATAAAGACCCCGCAACGCGACGAATACGGCATAGTTGGGAGCAAAGGGAGTCAGCGCGGTAATGATGGAGAAATACAGCACCGAGGCAATCAGCGGCCGGCGGCGGCCATAGCGATCGGCCAAAGACCCAATCACGATGGCCCCCACCGGACGCATGGCCAGAGTGACGGTGATCGTCCATATGATTTCGCCTTTGCCAACGTGAAAATTGTTGGCCAGAACATCCACCAGGAAGACGAGGACGAAAAAGTCGAAGGCATCGAGGATCCACCCGAGAATTCCCGAGGAGACGGCAAACCCCCAGCGTGGCGAAATAACTTCGGGCGGCGCCGCGGCGGCGATCGCCTCCGCGCCTCCTCGCGACTCTTTCATCCATTCCATCTAAAGTCTCTCTGCGGTTAAACCGCCATCCAGAATCAGAACAGTTCCGGTTGCATAAGGAATTTGCCCCCGGGCCAGCGCGCTGACCGCCGTTCCCACATCCTCCGGCGTTCCCCAACGCTTCTCGAGCAGGATACCGCCCGCGATCAGAGCGTCATACTTCGCTTTTACACCCTCGGTCATATCGGTTTCGATGATACCGGGACGTACTTCGTAGACGGCGATGCCGTACTCCGCCAGGCGCACCGCCCAAAGTTTCGTCGCCATGGCGATACCGGCTTTCGAAATGCAGTAGTCGCCGCGGTTCACGCTGGCCACGGTTGCGGAGACCGAGCTGATGTTAATGATCGAGCGGTTCGGCGCCGGACGCCGGATCATCCATTGGGCAACGCTCTGGGTCAGGAAGTAGGGTCCGCGCAGATTGGTGGCGATGATCTCATCGAAGCTCTCTTCGCCCGCTTCAAGCACGTCGGCGCGTACACGCGGCGCAATGCCGGCATTGTTCACCAGCACGTCGATTCCACCCAGTTGGGCCTCGAGCGCATCCAGCAGATGCTTGCGCTGCGGCGACGATGCCACGTCCGCCTGGATGTAGATCGAACGTGGGCTGTGTTGCCGCAATTGCTGCAACACCGGCTGTACCTCTTCGCCGGTCCTCCGGCCCGTGATCGCTACCGTGAGCCCGGCTTCTGCAAGCTTGCGCGCGATCCCCAAGCCGATGCCCCGCGTGCCGCCGGTGACCAGCGCCACGCGTTCCTCAACCGGCATGATGGACTCCGAAGAATGTGTAGTAACTCGCGTTCGCCATCCGCGTGATCAGGAGGCAGAGCTCCAGCAGATGGTAGTCACCCCACATACTTGACTCTCCGCACGGGACCTTCGCTCCCGGAGGGGTGTAATCCCATCCATTCGGCCGATGGTAGATGCTCTGCAGCAGGAGGCCTTCGTGATCCTCCTTCACAGACAGATAGGGCTCCTCGAGCAAATGCGCGGCGATGGTCAGGCCCGCCTGGGTGTAGGCTTCGCCGTCCGCTCCCAGCAAATGTCCCAGGCGAAGCAGGCCCTGGGCTGCGATGGCGCTTGCGGAGGCGTCGACCGGTTCGTAATCGTTGTAGGGATCGGCCGGCTTCGTCTGCCAGTCGCCCAAACGGTGGAGAAGCGGGGCGCCTGTATCCCAATAGCAGATGCCGTCGGAAGCGCTTGCCTGTTGCAGATAAAAATCACAGCAGGCGCGAGCCGCCTTCTCCAGAATCGGCAAGATGTCCTGCTGTTCCGGGGGATGGGCCTCGAGGAATTCTATCAACTCAGGAAACCCAACCATGCTCCAGGCAAGGCCCCTGGTCCAGGTAGTAAAGGGAGAATAACCCTGCTGGGACGCAGGCGCGCGAAAGACTCCGCTGATTGGATTGAATAGCGCTTCGTGCACCGTGCGGCCGCGCAACCCAGGCAGGTCATAGTGATCACGGCCCTCGCCGTAATAGACGTTGTAGCGAGCCGAGGTCTTTGCGTGAGCCAGGGCGCGGTCCAGGAGGCTGATGCGCTGGTCCTGTTCTCCATGCAAGGCGTGCCCCAGCATATCCGCCATGCAGCAGATGCGGAGAGTGCGCATGGTGTCGATGAAAAGGGATTGGGGCCCATTGAACGAATAGATGTAACCCAGGCCGTCCTTCAATGGAGTCCAGCGCGCGGCCTGCACGGCGCCGCTGGCCTGCAGGGCAAGCTCGCAGAAGTGCAGCCCCCATTCATTGAGGGGAATCCGCCCTTCGAGCATGAGGCGGCGCAGATTGCCATAGGTGGAGATGTTGTTGAAGCCGTGATCATGAACGCCGATGTGGGTCACATGCCCGGCCATATCCGCGACTACGTGCCCCTGCCCGATGGCCAGCAGATCGCGGTCCCCGGTCAGCTCGAAACAAAGCAGGGCGTTGCCGTACTGAAAGCCCTGCGTCCACTGCGTCCAGCTTCGGGTGGTGTAGCGCCCGGCTGCGGTGATTACGGGAGCGCCGTCGCTGTGCTTCCAACGCCGGTCGAGGGCGACTGTTTTCTTCGAGGCGAGCTCGAGGCAACGATTGATTGCCGGCAGCAGATGCTGGGCCTTCAAGGATCGATCAGCTTGCAATCTTTTTCCTTTCAAACAAACGCAACAAAGCGTTCAACCATTTGTTCAAGTACCTGGTCGGGATCGGTGTCCCAGATGACCCGGTTGAATATCTCGACTTCGATGGGGCCCGCGTAGCCGGCCTGATCCACGGCGAGCCGTAGCATCCGATTATCAATGACGCCGTCCCCCATCATGCCCCGGCCCAGCAAAATGTCGGGTAAGGGAACCAGCCAGTCGTTGACGTGGAAGCCGAGGATTCGACTCCCGGCTTGATCGATCAGCGGCACTATTTGGGGATCCCACCAGATGTGAAATACATCCAGAACCAGCCCTACTTCCTGAGGACTGAATCCGGACGCCATCTCCAGCGCCTGGCCAATCGTAACTAACACAGAGCGCTCTGCCGCATACATGGGATGGAGAGGTTCGAGAGCTAGTTTCACTCCATGTTGGCGAGCGTAGGGAACCAGGGCGGCGACTCCATCGGCGACCATCTTTCTGGCTTCCAGCAGGCCGACCTCCGCGCCGCCGCCGACCACCAGGACGAGCGAATCCGCTTTGAGCGCGGCTGCTTCATCGACCGCGCGGTAGTTGTCTTCGAGATTCTTTTGCCGGCCGGCAGTGGTCGGGCTGGGGAACATGCCTCCGCGGCAGACGCTCGAAACGTGCAGCCCGGCATCCTTTACGCTGCGCACGCAAGGAGAGAGTCCTGCTTCTTCGATCTTGTGCCGCCATAGCGCGATAGACGGAATTCCGTGGCGGACGCAGCCCTCGACCGCCTGGCTCACGCTCCAGTTGGCTACGGTGATCTGGTTGAGGGAGAGCCGGCTTATCTCCGCCATGGAGAGGGGTTTTTAATAGACATGTCCAGGGGTTAGGGTAGGGGAGGGAAGCAGGCAAGTCAACGAATTGCCGGCCCGTATAGCCTGCGGATGCCCGGCATTTCGCTCTTTTTCGCTCCAGCTCGGTACCCCATCCATTTCCTGGGAAGACAACCGCTGGTCCCCTAACAGAATTGTCGTCTCGACCGGAGCGGAGAGACCTGCAGTTTGCTTAATGCAAAAACGGCTTTCCCCTGCCAACCGCATCCTCTTCTCAACCGGAGCCCTCATGGAAACGCAAGGCTGACTACTTCTGAGGCCACTTCCATTCCCTGGCCTCTTTCTGGTCGATGCCATATTCATGGGCGTAATTTACCGCCTTGATGATCTGCCCCTTCAGCCAGTCCACGGTGTGCGCGCCTTTCTCGTCCAAGCCGCGGACCCGCTCGATGACATCGATGGCGAGGTTGTAGCGGTCGAGCTGGTTCAGGATGGCAAGCTCCAGCGGTGTGTTGATGTTGCCCTTTTCCTTGTATCCGCGTACGTGGAAATTTGCGTGGTTCGTCCGCCGATAGGTCAGCTTGTGAATCAGGGAAGCATAAGCATGGAAGGCAAAGATGACTGGCTTGCTCCTGGTAAACAAGCCGTCAAACTCCCGGTCGCTCATCCCGTGCGGGTGCTCACTGGCCGGCATCAGGCGGAACAAATCAACCACGTTGACGAAACGGACCTTCAGGTGAGGGCATGTTTCGCGCAGTATGGCAACCGCGGCCAGGCCCTCCGCGGTGGGAATATCTCCGGCGGTTGCGATCACTGCATCCGGCTCTTCG
>JBARKD010000890.1:0-2129 GCA_049800615.1 Acidobacteriaceae bacterium
GTGAAAGGATTTACTAATGGACATTCTGGAGCACTGCGATGGATTCCGTCTGGATGAGGCGCATTCCGGAAGCTAATCTAATTTTTGAGGCGCGTCCTGTTCGCTACCGATATTCGTTCTCCAGAAACTCTCGTCCACTTCACTGGAGGATGGCGCTCTGCCTGATGGTCGTTAGGCAAATTCTGGCCGTCGGAAATGCGGAACAGTCGTTGCACTGGCGGCGATTGAAGACAATACGACTCTGCATCGCTTTGGTGGCGCGCTTTCCATGCACTCCCCGATCGGGGTGACCTTAGTTTGCTCCGCTAAGCGGAACCAGCTTGAATCCTTTCGCTTTTGCTTTGGAGTTCAGACTTGCCATTTCAAGTTCGGTGCGCCTTTGCTCGAATTTCGCTGCACCCCGATCCATCCAAGCCTCGCCGTGGGTGAGCATACGGTAGACCAGCACCGCCAGGTAACGCGCCATCGCCTTGATCGCCGACGCATGGGAAGGCAACGTTTTGCGCAGGTGCCTATAACGACCTCCCAAGTAGCTCTTGCTGTTGAGCAGCGTGGTGGCCGCCATGCGTAATGCCATGGCAACCCTGTTCTGCACTCTCCTCCGCCCTGGTCCGACGACTTTCCCTCCGCTGATGTCCTTGCTCGGAGTCAAGCCCAGCCACGAAGCAAAGTGGTTCTCCGTGGGGAATCCGGTCATGTCGGTGCCAACCTCGGATATGATCGTCTGGGCCGTGATGACCTCGATCCCGTTGATTGAAGTCAGATCCACTCCACAAATCCGTTTCAGTTCCGCCTTCAGATCCATGGTCGGCTCGTTGCGTTTGGCTTTTCTGGTTTTCCGCGCCATCTTCGCCTTTTGATCTGTGGCCGCTGCGGAGACGCTGCCTGGCTGGCTCGGAATATTCAGGGTTCGTGCCGGCAAGTTGGCTAGAAAACTCTCCAGTTGCCGGTCGCATTCCCGCATCTGCTCGTGCGCAAAATGGTAACTTTCCACCGACTGCCGGAGTTCAAACAACAAGTCGGCGCGCCAGTTTCCTTCCAAGCTGCGCGCCACCTCCTCCCGGCTGGCCTTCACCGATTCGTGTTTCAGCTCCGCCAGCAACCAGGGGTCCTGCTCGCCCTTCAAGATCGCGGCTATGATCGCCTGGCCGCTCACCCCGCTGATATCGCTGATCACGTTGGCTAACTGAATGTTCATTTTCGTCAGCGCTTTTTGCATGTGCTGCACCGCTCTGCTGGCGTCTTTCACATGGCGGTCGCGCAACCGCCAGATCGTACGTACGCTCTCCATCTTCTCTTCCAGTTGGAAAGAGTCGCGCAGCAGCCCATACGTATGTAGCTTCATGAGCCATTGACACTCCTGCACGTCGCTCTTGCGGCCGGGTACGTTTTTGGTGTGCTGGGCGTTCGCCAGCACCACCCGGATTCCATGCCCGCTCAGGATGTCATAGAGCGGGATCGAGTACACCCCCGTGGCCTGCATCGCCACGGTATCGATCCGGCAGGCCTTTAACCACTCAGCCATCCGTTTCAGATCAGCCGTCCAGCAGCCAAACTCCTGTACCGGATTCGCGTCCCGGTCCGGAGGCACGGCCACGAAGTGACTCTCATTCCCCACGTCAATTCCCCCGGCACTGGAATGCACGATCGTCAGGCCGGGATCGTTGCCGGCCAGCCTCCGCCCCAGATCCCTGCGGTGCTTCCGATTCATCTGACTGCCGCTCAACCGCTCGAAGGCAGACTTCTTACTCTTTGCCATGTCCTGCTCCTGTCGTCTGAAATGAGACCCAGGCTCGGCTCAGTTGCGATAAAATCACAGGCTCTCCAACGGGGTCGGGTGGACCTTTTTCAAGGCCCGCTCGCCACCAATCAATGCATCGCGGCCGCTGAGGTCACGTAGTTAAACGGGCACAAAAGGCACCAACCAAATATCGACCATAGCTTGCCGCCCGGGTCTACAGACAATTAGAAACGCCGCACGAGCAGCACTCAAGTTTCTGGCTCAATACATTGCGCGCAAGCGCATCAGGACGTTGTTAACGCCCGCGATCCAGGTAAACAACACGAGCTCAGAAACCGCAACGTCGGAAGACGGCAACGGCGAACGGGACGCATCTGGAGTATACTGG
>JBARKD010000891.1:0-13747 GCA_049800615.1 Acidobacteriaceae bacterium
GCGTGAGTTCGAGGGCATCCACGGGACAGGCGTCCTCGCAGAGTCCGCAGAACATGCAGCGGCTCAAGTCGTAGGTAAAGTTGGTCAGTTCCTTGCGGCGGGTTTGCTCGTTGCGCGCGCTCGAGACTACGATCAGATTTTCCGGGCAGGCCAGCGCGCACAGATCGCAGGCGATACACATGGTCTCGTCGGTATCGGGATTAACATTCAGCCGCGGCGCGCCCCTGTACCGCTCCGCCACCTGCGGCCGCTCCAGAGGATACTGCTCGGTATAGATCTCCTTGGGATCCTGGTAGCGGAAGGTGACCTTCAACCCCTGAAGCAGGTCGATGAGAAAAACTTTGCGGAGCAGGCTTTGCATCCTCATGACGGGGTTAGCATATCAGGTGCCAGTGGTCAGTGGCCAGTCGTCAGTGACCAGAAACATATTCTGTCATCCTGAGCGAAGGAACTGCTTCGCTTCGCGAAGCAGTTCCGAAGTCGAAGGATCCCTATACCGTTCTTAATCGCTGCGGTGCCGTAGGGAATTCTGCCTGCGCAAGCTAGACAATGGGAACTTTCTCGGCCCTTCATCCGTAATTCAACCCAGAGGATGTTATGCGAGCCTATCTCGCCAATTTAACGCCTAAGAAGTTAATGCTGCTGGCTGTGCCGGTGATTGCGATCGCCTATCCGCTCGTGACTCTGATCCTTCCGGCAATATTTCGGGCGGTGGTTCCTGATGTGGTGCGCTCGGTGCTGAGTCTGATCTAGTTCTGCTCGGATCGTTGCTGATCCCGTCGTTGCTGATGTGATCGGCACGGCTGCCGCATCTTTTCGTCTATAGCTCCTTATGCAACTCCGCAGTGATACCCTGCTGCAGAATGACCGACGACCAGTCCAACGACCAACGACCCACGACCAACGACCGTTTTCCCACCGACGAACTCTGGATGGAGGAAGCTCTGCGTTCAGCCCAGCGCGCGCTGGAAGCGGGTGAAGTTCCGGTTGGAGCGGTGGTGGTGTGCGGCGGCCAGATCGTTGGCCGGGGATGGAATCGCAACATCACCGACTCCGATCCTACGGCGCATGCCGAGGTCGTGGCTCTGCGCGAGGCGGGAGCGGCCGTCGGCAACCATCGTCTGGCCGACTGCGATCTGTTTGCTACAATTGAACCGTGCGCGATGTGCGCCGGAGCGCTGGTGCATGCCCGGATCCATTGCCTGGTCTACGGTGCGGACGATCCGAAAGCGGGCGCAGTGCAATCGGTGATGCAGGTGCTGAACCATCCGCAACTCAATCACCGAATAGAAGTTCGCGGCGGAGTTCTAGCAGGCCGTTGCGCGGAATTGCTGCAGACGTTCTTTAAAGGCCGTCGGTAAAAACCGTCGTTAGTCGTCGGTCGTGATTCATTGGTGGTTTCTCGTTAGCCAGATGCTTGTCATTCCGACAGGAGCGAAGAATCTTGTTTTAACTGGCAACTGATAACTGCCCTCCGGAGAGGTGCGTGAGCGGTTGAAACGATCCGCCTCGAAAGCGGACATACCTTAACGGGTATCGTGGGTTCAAATCCCACCCTCTCCGCCAGTTTTTCTGATGCGTTCTGCGTCTGCTGCAGATAGGCGTCGCTTAAACGACCCTCAGCCTCCTAGGCAAGGTGGCCACGATTGCTGCATATATATTTCCCCTGCAAACTTTGAGATCAGACGACCATCGAATTAGACAGCTCACGCAAATTGCTGGCCGGCGAAGAATGCGCGATTGCGCAAAGTGTGACTGCAAAGGAGAAAAAGCGGATGTGGAAAAAGGATGATGCAATGAATGCGAACCATGGGTTCGGCTCAAATCAGATGGCCGAGTTGCCCTCGAAGGCTGTAGACCAAGGAACGATGTCTATTCCCCCCGACAGCGCGTCCGAGAAGGGGCGATCCAGCCTGGGGCCACAAAGAATTCCGGGGGACATTCGTTATCCACCATCGATGCCAGCAAGCATTGCAGCTTACCCGGCAAACATGGCCGCATACTCAGAAGCGGTGAACGAGTTCACGAAGACTGCCACTGCCTTTATGGAGCATCTTCCCCTTCTTTCGAAGGCTCGGAATGCGTATGACCAGGCGATGAAGGCCAGCGCGGAAATTCGTAAAGTTTTGGATACTGGCGACGAAGATCTGCGAAGTCTGATGACCCAGCTTATGCAGGCTGTCAGCAAACCCGTTCCGGATAAGAAGAAACCGGAATTGGCGAAGATGGAGGCGAGAGGGAATGACGAAGATACCGGCACGGTGAAGGCATTTTCCTGAAGGATAAGGCAACCAACTGGCGGAGTCGCGGACAAGTTTTCGCCATCTTCGCTCGCGTTTGAGGTCGCAATGCTTGAATGAACTGAAGGGGCGCGCGATCAGTTGCCCTTCTTCTTCAGTTCGCCCAATTGAGTGTCGAGCGCGTTCCGTCATCGTTGATATCAATCGGGAAGTCGTAGTCGGAGCCGTCGATCCATTTCAGATAGATTTTGCCGCCGCCGGTCCAGCATTCGGCTTCTTTCTCGCTCGACATGGCGCTCAACTTTCCATTGGTCATCACCATGTCCGGCTCACGCAAGGTCGCTTTGCCTGAGCGGAAGACGATAGTCACCATGCCCGGCGTGCCGGCGGCTGAGGCATAGCGGCCTTCAAACTTGCCGGCGCAACTTGCCAGGCCGGGCTTGGGAGGCTGGCCGGGCTGGAACGCAGGAGCCTTGGGCGCAGGCGGAGGCGCAGTCGAGGCACGCATGAACTGCGCCGAGGTATCGACTTCATTGCCATTGGGCAGCTTGACCGAAAAGACGTTGTCAGACTGCCGAACGACCTCGCCATCGAGCCACTTGCCCTCGACCAGCACCTGCACGGGATCGTGCGCGTCGTATTGTCCGAGCGCGTGATCCTGTGCCGTGAGCTTCCCCACTCGCTTGATTTGCGCCGGATAGCTCATCCAAATCTCGACGCCGTTGGCGTTGCGCACAACATATTCAGAACCGCGTACCGGGAGAATCTTGCCATCGCCGAGTGGAAGGCGGACGGTGTCGCCCACCTTGAATCCACCTGCTCCAACCTGGTTCGCGCCAGCGGCGGCGTTAACCCCGGCAGGCCGGTTCGCGCCATTAGCCGCGCTGGCCGGCAGATCGGGGCCGGGCGGGTGCGCCTTGGCCTCATCGGCGGTCTGGACGTGGCACTTCTGCAGGCCAGCCGCCAGCGGCTGGCGCATCAGCGCTCCGCGTTGGGTCGGCTTGCCGTCGCGGTAATTCTGCACGTCGCAGGATGCCGTCGGCGCTGTGCCGGTGCAGGAAAAAGCTTTGGCGCTGAGTGGCGGCGCGCACTGGTAAATGACGTTGACCTGAAAGTCCGCAGCCTGCCCGGCTGCGGCGGGCGCAAAGCGCAGGCCTAATGCAACGGCCATTGCTATGATGAAGCCTGTTATCACGATGAATTGCCGGTAATTCATTGTCACTTTTCGCCCCCTTAGGAGCCGCGTCGATCGTCGCATCAATATCGGCGCGAGATGCGTTACGAGGGCACAAGAATGTATGGTTTGGGCTTGGTTGTCAAGATATGAAGGCGGATTACTGAAACCACGCGGAAACTCTCCGGCGTGATTCACCAACTATGCTGTCTACCTGGCAGAATGAGTACCGCTTGATTTCGGGGACTGTGCTGTTGTGCCTCTAGCATCCTTGCGCGTGAAACCTGTCCCAGCTAGTCCGGAGCTTCTTTGCGCGGCCTTCAGATCCCAGTGGCAAAGAACACAGCGCACAGCCACGGTATAGACAAGGTGGGCATATGCCGTACAGTTTGTGTTGGTGCAAACCTTCGTGGTCATCTCGAAATCGCTCTGCTCGGCCGCACATGGATGCTGCGAACCGAAAAGTAGCTGCGAAGGTAGCACAAAGCGCCGCGAGAGGAGAGACGGAATTTCAGCGTTGCCGCATCAGATTTTTTTCTGACGCTGCGGCCTGTCTAACGTTACTGGAGCGTCGCCGAGTAAGACGAAGTGGTCTCGACGATCAGGACGTCTTTTTGGAAATGATCTGCTCAATCTGCTGCAGGTGATTGATATCGTGGCCGGCGAACATTCGAACGACGAGTTCGATGGTTTCCTGGCCGCGCTCGGCGTGCATTCCAAAATGTTTCCACTGCTCGGGCGTCAGCGACTTGAGCAGTACAAGATTCGCCTCACGAAGTACGCGAAACTGCTCGATCGATTTCCGCGGATCGCGCTTCTCGTAATGCCCGCTTGTCACCCAGGAATCCTGATCGAAAGCCGCAATTGGAGTGCCCGGAGCGCCGAGTATGAGCCTCATCCGAAAACCGCCGACGATTTCCGCATCGGCGAGGTGCGCCAGTATTTCGCTGACCGACCACTTGCCGGGTGCGGGACGCTTACGCAGTTTGCTCACCGGCACGCCTTTGATCAGGCGCTCGAGTTTCTTCGCCGTGGCGGCCTGCACCGCCAGGGGCTGCTTGCCTTGAGTGTAGCCATTGATGCGCTGAATGTATTGCTCTATTGTTTCTTTCATTTTGTTTGCCCCGCTTCAAACATTGTCCACGGACCGGCTTTCATATCGCGCAGCAGGGGCTTCTGCCATGAGTATTCCGGATGATGCTCCAGAAAGTCAGCTGCGAGAAAATCTGCTCCGCAGGGATGGCCGGCGCGGGCGATGAAGCTCATGCTCGCGGCCATCTTGCTGTCGGTGGCTTTGCCTTGCACCGCTCCTCCGGGAGTGTACGATTCCCAGCCCCACTCCTTCACGCCGCGCGGAGATGTGTCTACATGGCCGCACAAAGAGCGCTCGTTCGGCTGATCGACTTTTTTGTCCAGAGTAGTTCTTTCGTACCGGTCCACGTGGTCAGACAAGAACTGCTCAGCCATTTCAACGTCAATCTGTCCCTTCACCGACTGCATGAAGTCATCCGCGCGGTGGTGGCGCGCATTCATCGACGACGATGCATCGTTGGGATCGAAGCCGCTGGTCTCTTCGTGAATCAATTTCGGATCGCGCGCAAAGTTCGAGCTAACGAAGTATCCATCTTTCGTCCGCCACAACGGCGTGTTCTTCAGGCCGAGCTCGAGATATGCGATCTCTCCAGTCTTACGATCGCCAATCAGCCAGTCGTTGGCGTATCCCCCATTGTTCCCTTCCTTGATGATGCGCACGTAATCGTCGATGCTCCGCGCATACTGCAACGCCTTGCGTGAGCGCATGAACTCCGGCTTGCCGTTTGGGTCCCAGCCTTCAAACTGGGTAATGGTGGTTTCTGTAATCATGATCCCGGCGGCGTTGACGCCGAAATCATCGTCGCTGGTGATGACTCCGGGAAAACCGTCCATAAGAATGCGCTGGCCGTGCTGCGGCAAGATATCGAAGATGATTACCCAGCGCTCGCCGGCCAGGTAGCTGGTCCAGTTGTTGTGAGCGATGACGATCTGGTGGTCTTTGGTGTAAGCGCCGGTAGCGATAAAAGCGCTGCAGTTTCCGGGAGCGGCGAGCTTTGGAGCTTTCGCCGCCTTTTCTTTTTTATTCAGCCAGGGAACGTAGTAATCCGGAACCTCTTCAAACGCGTTCAGCGCCACGATGTCGTAGACGTCAAGGTCGACGCCGTGCGCCTTCACTCCGTCAGCAATTCCCTGCAATTCCAGTTGATACTCTGCATCGATGTGCGGCCAAAGCATTTCGCGCGCGGTCTTGCGAAAGAACTCCCAATCACGCTGGGTTTGGTGCGTATCGAAGAGCCGAATCGCTTCGAGCGCGTCGGCAATCTCAGGAGCCAGCAGGTAGCCATGCTGGAAGCCAATATCGGAGGGTGAGCCCTCGAGGTGAACATAGGTCCAACCACCTTGCTGGAAGCGGTAGCTCTTTTCGAGGCGTGGGTCGGAAGGCGAGGCGGCGGCAGGAACCGCCGAAGACGCGAATGCACCTCCAGCAACCGCTGCACTGAAGGCAATCACTACAACCAAAAACCGCAAGTGTACAGATGAAAAGGTGAACCCATTCGACATTTCGCGTTCCCCGGTTTGAGAATGAACGCCAATTGTAGTCGAAATCCAGACGCTGCTTCACTTCTATAAGTCAGATGTCGGTCCGCGGCTCGTTGTGCCGTTGCAAATACCAACAAGGCACATAACCGGAACGGGGGAACAGGGCGTGGGCGCAGGTTTGCGCCTGGGGAGGATTGAAGATGAATTGGGTCTTGCCGCTTTTCTGCTGCACTGCGTAGTAACTGTTGACTGTGACTTGTCCAAAGGGATTGCGATTGGTTGAGACGCGATAGCGGAAGGCGATGTAGTCGACGGCGTAGGCGAGCAACGTGAGACTCAGCACGGACGAAAGGCCAATGGCAATCAATTGCTTTAGAAAATGTTTAATCCGGGCTCTCAGCGCTGAACTCACGGCGAGCCATTATACCGGGGGCTATCCGGAAGACTTTGGATCACCCTGTTTGCCCTCTGTCACATTTCAGAGAGATTTGCCCCCACTCGCTTCCCTCGTTGACAACTCCCCGGTCGCACAGGCAAACTACCGCATCCGCCGATTATGGGCAGCGGGGAGCCCTCAGCGGCAATTCAGAGGAAACGGTGCGGGTCTAACACGTAATCATCGGCCATGGAGCAACCAGTCTCCTACACGCTCGATTCCACTTTGGAAACCGTGGACCATGCGGAACAGAAAGCTACCCGCATCGCGACGGAATTGGGTTTTGCGGAAGACGAGGTCATGCAGATTTCCATGGCGGTGCGCGAAGGTGCGGTGAACGCCGTTCTGCACGGCAACGCCTATGCCCCAGACAAGAAAGTAGTCCTGGCTTTCGAGCGCACTCCCGAGGATCTGGTCATCACCATTCGCGATCAGGGCAAAGGCATCAACTTGAGCGAGATTCCCAATCCTCTGGCGCCGGAAAACCTGCTCAAGACTTCGGGACGCGGCATTTTTCTTATGCGTTCCTTCATGGACGTGGTGGAAATCCGCCCGTCTCAGACAGGGACAGAAGTGAAATTGATCAAGCATGTCCACGGTCCATCCGCGGGCGGCAAGGAGGGGTCTCAGTGACAATGAAACTCAGCACCCGGCAGGTCGATGGAGTCACCATCGTTGACTGCAGCGGCCGTATCACCCTCGGCGAAGGCAGCGTCATGATGCGCGACACCGTACGCGACCTGCTGGCCAAGGGCAACAAGAAGATTATCTTGAACCTCGGCGAGGTCAACTACATCGACAGCTCCGGCATCGGAGAGTTGGTCAGCGCCTTCACCACCACCAAAAATCAGGGCGGCGAACTCAAACTGCTTCACCTCACCAAGAAGGTGCACGACCTGCTCCAGATCACCAAGCTCTACACCGTCTTCGACGTGAAAGAGGACGAAACCGCCGCGGTAAAAGCCTTCAAATAGACTTCCGAGCCGCGCGCTGGGTGCCCCACTTCTCGCTTCCTTTGCGAGAAGTGGGATTTTCTGAATCACAGCGACACGATCTAGAGGACTTCGCGAATGTAGATCCACGTTGGTGACTTCTTTGTAGGTCCACGTTCGTAACTCCTTCTGAGATCAGAATCGCCGCAGGAGCCTCACGGGCTAAAGCTTCGGCTACCGGCCTCCGCCAAACCGGACAATCACGCCAGCCTCGATACGCAAATTGTTTTGATGATCGTTCACTCCGTTGTCAAATCGCGTCAAGTAATAGTCAGCTTCAAAGGCTCGCACGGCAATGTGCCGGGTGAGGCCGATATCGAGTCCGCCTCCAGCGGTCAGGGCGAAAGCATTGGCCGATCCTGGTAGTCCCGAGTTGCCGGGAGCGAGGGTTCCGCCGGCATGCGCTCCGCCCACGAGTGCCTGGGCGAAGGGCGCGAAGCGGCCCGCATGAGTCCAGCTGTAGCGGGCGCCTGCCAGATACGATGTAAGAGTCAGATCCGCGCCGGTGCTCGAGATATTCGAAGCATTCTGGCTGGCGATTTCACCGACCAGGCCGAGGGAGCGGCTGAATTTGAATGCCACCCAGCCGCTGCCGCCATTCAGCCCAAAACATCCGCAGCCTCCCGCCGGCACATTGCTCCGGACGTAGTTATAGTCGAGGCCAACCTCCACCCCGGAGCGGCTCTGTGCCAGCGCTCGCCCGGCAACCACGGCGGTGAATCCGAGAGTAAGAAGAACCACGGCGAGCGTCTTGGTTAGTAATTTCCGCGTTAGTAATTTTGGCGCTGGTATTAATTTCCGCATCGAATTTGTCATTTATCCTTGTCCTTGTCCTTAATCGTGTTCGCAGAGTGTGTATTCGCAGAGCCCGGTTTGCGGATCCCTGACAACATTCGCGGATGCCAAATCCTCATTGCACCGCAAGGGTCACGGTGGTCGACGCGTGGAACGATCCGCTCGTCCCCGTGACTGTAACCTTGTAATTTCCGGCCGGGGTTGGGGGAGTATTCGCGAAACCGCCGCCGCAGCCGGTGACAAGCGAGGTGGCAACTCCCAGAACGGCGAGCGCCACAGCCAGCGCGAGAGTCCGTGGAATGCGCTTGCGCCCCGGCGTGGCGCCAAACACCGCGCCAAACAGCGCGACAAATACTGAGAACCCCAGGCTGAACGGCAGAGCTGGATGTCGCTTGCCGCTGGCCGGAATATCGCGGGTGGAATTGCTCGCGGCAAGAGTTGCGAGTTGTATGGTCAGCACGGTCGGAGCGCCGGAGCTGCCCGGCATAACTGTGGGAGGATTGAAGGTTGCGCTCGCGCCCGGCGGAAGCCCGGTGGCGGAGAGCGTGACCACGCTGTTGAATGGCCCTCCTAGTGGCGGCACCGTAATGTTGATGGTCGCGGCGCCTCCGGGCGCAATCGGAACGGGTGTAGTGGGAGCAACGACGGTGTAGGCAGTCGTCACCGTCTCGCTGACGGCGGACGAGGTTGAAGCGGCGAATCCCGCATTGCCCGGATACACCGCGGTGATGCTGTCGGCGCCAACCACCAGGCTGCTAGCGGTGAATGTCGCCACTCCTGAAGCGTTCAGGGTGCCGGTACCCAGCAAGGTAGTGCCGCTGTAGAAACTGATGATGCCGGCTGGGGTTCCCGTGGGCGCTGGAGTAACGGTCGCAGTCAGCGTCGCGGGCTGTCCGTCGGCCAGCGGATCGGGCGAGGCCCCAAGCGTGGTCGTGGTCGCAATGGCCGTCGGCGCCGTCACTGTCTCGGTAAGGACCGCACTGGCCAGAGTCGAGAAGTTACTGTCTCCGCCATACACCGCCGTAATCGAATGCGCGCCTACAGCGAGGCTCGACGTGGCATGAGCCGCCACACCGAGAGCGAGCGTGCCGGAGCCCAGCAATGTGCTTCCATCATAGAAACTGACCGAACCGCTGGGCGTGCCCGCCGAAGACGACACCGTCGCTGTAAAGGTGATGGCAGTCGCGATTATCGCCGGATTGAAAGAGGCGGCCAAAGCCACTACCGGCGCCGCCTTGGCAACAGTCAGGGCGACGGTGGCACTCGCCGAGTTGTAGGTCGAGGTGTTGGTCGGCGTGAAGGTGGCCGTCAGCGTGTAACTGCCCGCTCCCAGCACGGTTGCCGAAGTGACTGTGACCGGGTTGCCGCCCCCGAGCGTAGCCGTGTAGGTGAAGGTGCCGGGCACGGTTGTCTCGCCGCTGGTCGCGGAGGCATCCAGAAGGCCGCTTAGTGTGGTGCCATACGTGATCGCGCCCGACGGCGCCGTCCAGGTAATGGCCGGTGTAATCGGCGCGGCCGCAACCGCGATGGTGGTGGTGTTGCTGCTGGCCGCAAACGATCCGCTCACGCCCGCATAGTTGGCGGTGATGGTGTGCGTACCTGTGCCTGCCAGCGTCACTCCGGTAAGAATCGCCGTGCCTGACCCGTTGAGCGTGACGGCACTGCCGCCATTGAGTGAGATGGTTGTGGATCCCACCGTATCCATAAACGTCACGCCGCCGGTGGGAATCGTCGCCGTATGGCCAGCCGTCGTGTCGGTCACGATCGCCGTGACGGTAATTGACTGTCCCAGGACCACGCTGGTCGGGTTCGTCGAAACCGTCACCGCCGTCGTGTCTGCCACGCTGATGCCGGTACCGCTTACTGCGACGTTTTGCGTCGTCGCGGTGAGGTTCAGACTGTTGTTCGTTACCACGATGCCGGTGCTGAGGCTTCCCGCCGATAGCGGTGTGAACTCGACCGAGACGTCACAGAGCGTCCCGGCAGCGAGCGACGTGCTCAGCGCGCACAGGTTTTCGTCCCCGGTGTCTTCGGAGAAGTTCAGCGTATAGGTTGGAACCGTGGCAAAAATCAAGGGCAGGTCGCCGAGGTTAGTTACGGTTGCGGCTCGAGGGCTGCTGGTCGAGCCCACGTCGGTGCTGGGAAACGTCAGGGTGGCGCCGACAACGCTAACCTGCACCAGACGGCTGTTCCCGAAATCCGGAATAAGAACATTGCCGGAGGGATCGACGGTCACACCGTAGGGACTACTGAGCGCGCCTGGGCCCGTGAGGCCCGGCATCTGCACCACGGAAGCAACTCCTGCCGTCGTGACCTCTACAATACGGTCATTTCCTGCGTCAACGATGTAGAGATTCCCAAAGCCGTCGACAGCGACACTATGGGGATCGCTTAGGACAGGAGTAATACCAGCAGGAACCACCAAAGACGCCGCGCCCGCCGCAGTCACCTTGATGACGCGGTTGTTTACTGAGTCAGGGACATAGACGGTTCCGGCCGCGTCCACTGCCACCCCAGGGACACTGACGGCGTCTGGCGTAAAGCTTCCCGTCCCCACCACGGAGACCGCCCCTGTGGGCGTCACTTTTACTATGCGGCCGTTCCCGTAGTCGGAAATATAAAGATTGTCTGCCGCGTCTACCGCGAGCCCCGTCGGGAGGGCCAGCGCCGGGCTCAGGGCGCTAAGGTTCAGCACCGAAGCAGTCCCTGCGGGCGTAACCTCCACGATGCGGTTATTGAAATGGTCCGCGATGAACAGGTTGCCGGCTCCATCGAGAGCCGCGCCTGCGGTCAATCCCAAGGTGATGCCGCTGGTGCTCACGACGGTTGCGCTACCCCCGCCGGCGGGGACCTTCAGCACGTTACTACCTTCGTAGTCTGCGACGTACATGTTGCCGGCCCCGTCCAGCGCAATCTGGAAAGGATCCGATGTGGTCACCCCTCCCGTGCTGATTAAGCTCGTAGTTCCCGGTGACAGCGACGCCAGCGGGGCATCGCCGGTTCCGTAGATCGGAACGGTAAGAATCGGGGCGTTCGGGCTTGCGTTGTTGTAGATGACCACCGCGCCTCGGCGTAATCCCCCAGCCGTCGGCAGAAAGGTAATGTTCACCGTGCAGGGCGCGTTGCTGGTCGTGCCGGATACGCAGGTGGTCGAGGCCACGGTGAAATCAAGGCTGGCCGTGCCTTGCGTAAACGCCTGCACGCTCCCGAACGTCACCCCGTTTCCAATGGTGAAGGGCAAGGTCAGGGTGGTGCCCGATCCCGCCTGAAGCGGCAGGTGCCCAAAGCCGACCGTTGTGGGTTGGACCTCTACAATGCGGCTGCCACCGTTGTTATCGGCGATGTAGATACTCCCAAAGAGGTCCACCGCCACGGCTTGAGGAAAATGAAGGGTCGTGCTCCCCGTGTTAACCACGCCCGCGCCCCCGCCACCGGCGGGCACGGTCACAATGCGATTGTTGTTCCGGTCCGCGATGTAGACCCTGCCGGCGCCGTCCACGGCTACGCCCAGGGGTATGCTCAGAGTGAGACCTCCGGTAATGCTGAGCACTGATCCCGCCCCACCCGGCGCCACCACTACGATGCGGTTATTTCCGGGGTCTGCGATATAGAGGTTGCCCGCCACGTCGACGGCCAACTGGGCCGGCGAATTTAGCGGAGTACCCAATCCGGTAATGGCAAGCACCGCTGCCGCACCGCCCGCAGGCACCTCCACGATGTCGTTGTTCGTGGCGTCGGCGATGTAGAGGTTGCCCGACGAGTCGAGCACCAACCCATCGGGATAGCTCAGCAGACCGCCGGTGGCGACCACGGAGGCGACGCCCCCGGAAAGCTCAACCACCCGCGAGTTGGGAGCGTCGGCGACAAACAGGTTCCCCGCCCCATCGAGTGCCACTGCCTGCGGATTGTGCAGGGCCGGGCTCAGGCCGGGGAAAGCCAGCACCGACGCAACCCCCGCGGCGGTCACCTCAATGATCTGGTTGCTGTCATCCGAGATGTAGAGGTTTCCCTGATTGTCGACGATCACGTCGGTTGCTTCGACCAGGAGGCCGCCGGTCGAGAGCACGCTCACCACACCCAAAAACGAGGTCTGCAACGGAACAGGACCTGCCCACAAGAGTGCCGGGCCGAGCAGCACAACCAACCCCGGTGCCGCACAGCGCAGGAACTTCCCCCTC
Source organism: Acidobacteriaceae bacterium (assembly GCA_049800615.1). Taxonomy (GTDB): domain Bacteria; phylum Acidobacteriota; class Terriglobia; order Terriglobales; family Acidobacteriaceae; genus PALSA-350. Next base: position 12,390 of record JBARKD010000891.1, read on the forward strand.
CCGCGGGTGTGCCGCCATGCTCTCCGGGAGCCCATTCCGGCCACCGTTAAAACCAGGATGAGAACCAGAAAAAGAACGGAAAGGATGCCATTCGCGGCCAGCACAACCGGGAGCCACCGGGCAAAAACGCAGACGCTCGCAACTACAAGCAGACTGACAATAGCGGTTGTTGCTTTAGACATACTTACCTTCGACATGGGTGCTTCGACCTCGAATGGAATCGGAAGATTTTTTTTGCAGGCTGAGAACGTTCTTAGAAACGCCGCTCACTCGGGAGGGAAATAAGCATCTCGATTTCCAGACGCTGCGCGGTTTTCGAAAATCACTGCGGGAAACAATTCACAAAAGGTCGGAGCCTTTCGGGAGGCACCTGTTGCGAAACGGGGCGGGCCAACCCGCAAGATCGGGACCAGTTGCTGCAGGTATTGGAACGCGTCCGCCGGCGTTATCGTTTTGTAGTGGTTGGCTATGTGATCATGCCGGAGAACAGCCATCTGCAGGCCAGCGAATATTGCTCAGCGAAATATTGTTCAGCGAGCCGCGGAGCGCAGCAATCCCTCGGATGATGCAGGCGCTCAAGCAGGTTGTAGAAATTCACAGCCTTCGCGTGACATCAAACCTTGCCCGCACCAGTAACTGACCGCATAATTGCCCAAGCCAGATGCAAAGGCCGATGAAGCTACTTTCTTCAAATCCTGAGAGCGTTTTTTCCAGGTACTCAGTACTCGGTACTTGCTACTTCTACGCCGTATTATCTGCGCTCTTGTTATCCGCATCCGCAGTGCTCGCCTCCGACTGCCTACTCATAGGCGAGGCCAGCCACCATGTTGGAGAGACCAGGTGCGTCACCGGAAGAGTCTTGCGCGTGAAAGCTGGAGCCAAGGGCGTGCATTACGTGGACTTCTGCGAAGATCAAATGGCCTGTCCGTTTACGGTCGTGGTCTTTCCTTCTGACCTTAAAGATGTGGGCGATGTTCGCCGCCTCACAGGACGCGTCATCGAGATTCATGGCCCGGTAAAGCTCTACAACGGGCGAGCCGAGATCATCTTGAACCGGGTCAGCCAGCTCACCGGCGGCTCGACCCTGATCCCGCCTCTGCCCAAGAACTATGACGTGGAGAAGCAAGGCCATTACAGCGCCGGCAGCATTCGTCCTACGAAAAAGCCCGCCAAAACCAAGGCCACGCCGGCGACCAGCGTGACCTATGGCAACGAGGCGGACGTAAGTAACGAACCTCCACAGTGAACAAGGGAGAGTAGCGAAAAGACTCCTGATGTCGAGATCGAATAAGTGCTGCCTGCCAACGGTGTCGCGAACAAGCAAAAGCAATGCCGCCACGCTACTCGTTGCGTGGCGG
>JBARKD010000892.1:0-13872 GCA_049800615.1 Acidobacteriaceae bacterium
GTTAAACGTAGACCTGACGCAAAACCAAGCAGAGCAGTCGGATCTCAGCACCACCATCAGCAACTTCGAGACCCAGATTACAGCCCAGAGCGCGCAATTGACGACGCAGTATGAAGCGGTCAACGCTTCGCTGCAGCAGTATCCAATCCTTCTGCAGGAGATAACCGAGACCTTGGGTACCCTGGGCTCGGGTACCTCCAGTTCGGGCGCGCTGGTCTCCAGCGGACCCACTCTCACCTCGGGGCTCTGACAGAATGGATGTGAGAACCTCATATCGCGAGTCAGCTGCCCGGGGCGCAAGCCCGGTCCGACTGGTCGTCTGCCTCTACGAGCAGGCCATCGAGGACCTGCGGCGCTCAGTCATCGCCCTCGAAAAAGGCGATATCGAGGTGCGTACTCGCGGCATTAATCACGCGCTTATGGTGATTGGTCAATTGCAGGGATCCATCGACATGGAGCACGGGGGAGAAGTGGCCAGAAATTTGGAACGGTTCTACAACATGGTACGGCTCGGTCTTGCCGAGGCCCAGCAAAAGCAATCCGCCAGAATTCTCGAACAGCAAATTTCGCAACTCGTAACGGTTCATGAAGCCTGGCTGGAAGTGGAACGGGTCACGGCGGGGCTGAGTCCGTCCCCTGGGGACCGCTCACCCTTCAATCCGGAGACAAACACTCCGAAGAACTCCTTTACCGACTGGAACGCCTGATGCCTTCATTGTTGTATGACCTGCGCGATGCCAACCGCCGTCTGGGCCCGTGCCTTGAGAATTTGGTCCCTGGGCATGGGACAGGGGCTGTTGCCACACCAGAACAAATGGCGGCGCTACTTTCGGAGCTTTTGCATGCCGGCGCTGCCTTACGTGCGGAGCCGATTCCCGCAAAAGGCAACGATCCAGAGTTAGACATTGAGCTCGACAGGTATCGCCGCCACGCCGAACGCCTGCGGGATCTGCTGCCTTCCATTCACAGTCACTTGCTGGCGGAGCGGTCGCGGATCGAAAGCCAACGGTCGCGGGTGCAATCCGTGGCAGCCTGGGCGCGCGCGTCCCGACAAACCTTCTGATCGCCAATCGTCAGCCCGCCAATCGTTAACCCGCCAACCCTTAGCCCGCCATCCCTTAGCCCGCCAACCCTTAGCCTTACTGTTTGAGATATTCAAAGAGATTGATCTGCGCGGTCTGACCGATGGCCTCCAGCGTTGCCTGCAGCGAGGTTTGGGAAGTGGCCAAATTGCTGATCACCGCAGCCATGTCCGCGCCGCCAACCGTGTTTTGCTCCTGGGCCAGTTGCGTAGTTTCGGTGCTGAGGTAGGTTTGCTGGGAGTTGAGCTGGTTCAGGGCGTTGCCGTAAAACACACTCTGGTTGTCGACGGAGTTCATCGCGCTGCCCACCTCCGTAACGGCCGCGTCGATGCCGGTGCCGCTGTTCAGGCTGGTGATGAGATCCTGAATGCTCTGAAACATATCGGTGCCGGAGGCGGAAAACAACTGGGAACCGGACAGGTTGGTTTGCAGGCTAAAGCTATTACCCAGGGTCACGCTGTTCACGCCGGAGTTCCCCTGGTAGGTAACGCCGGAAGGTGAACTGGCGTCCAGCACGTAAGGCGCAGCCTCGGTCGCGGTTCCAGCGAAAACGTAGTTGCCCTGATAACTGAGGTTGGCCAGGCTGAGCAACTGGCTTTGAATACCCTGTATTTCGGTCGCCAGGGCGGCCCGGTCGGCACTGTTGTTCGTGCCATTGGCGCCCTCAACTCCCAGATTGATGGCTTGCTGCAAGGCTGTCGTGACCGAACTCAGAGCGGAATTCGCATTCTCGATTTCGCCTTGAATGCTGCCCAGGCTGCGCTGGAACTGATCGGCCTGCGAGGCTTGGTCCGCGTTCTGAATTAACCTTGCATCCGCCGCCGGATTGTCGGAGGGAACGTTCACACTCTGCCCCGAGGCGATCTGCTCCTCGTCGGTATTGATTTGCTGTTGCGTCTGGGCCACAGCGGCGAGCAGATCCGGATAAGGATTGGGATTTACGCGCATGTGGGTTATCCCGTTAAGGTGGCCATGTTGACGGCCGTATACAACATGTCGTTGATGGTGGTTATGACCTCGGCCGAAGCGGAGTAAGCGTCCTGGTACTGCACCATGTTGGCGGCTTCTTCGTCGAGAGAGACTCCCGAAACCGAGTTGCGTTGATCGTTCAGCTGCTGCAGTACGAGGTTGGACGCGCTTTCCTCTGCCGCTGCGTCGGAGGTCGCGTTGCCCACATTGAAGACGATGCCGGAGTAGTAATCCGTGGGATTCTGGCCGCTGATCACTCCCTGGCTGCCCAGAGCGTACATGGCGTCCGCATTTCCATTGCTGCCCGGAGTGCCATCGGAGCTGGCGGCAATCAGCGCCGGATCCGTGATGGCGACGGAGAGACTCGCAGCGGAGCCAACCCCGCTGACCGGCGGAGCGTTGAACAGATTCGTTCCCTGCACTCCGTTGAGATCGAAGCCGCCTGCCTGAACTCCGTTCACGGCGTTGGCTAACCCGGCAGCCAAGGTATCGAGTTGTGCCTGAATCGCTGGGATCTGCTGATCGCGAGCCTGAATAGTTCCTCCGAGCTGCCCGGAACTAATCTGGCTCGTTATATCGCTGCCCTGGGAATAGACGTCGTGCAGGCCGCTGGAAGTGATCTGCGTCTGCAGTTGATAACTTTGCTGGCCGACCACCAGGGGCGCGCCATTCGCGGTGGTAAGGGTAAGCGTGTTGTTGCTGGGAATAACGGAAACGTCCACCAGTGCGGATAGCTGATCAATTTCCTGAGTGCGCTGGTCAACGAAGCTTCCCGCACTCTCCCCAACGTTTTGCAGGCTGCTGATCTGGCCGTTGAGCTGCGCGATCTGCTGCGTCAACTGGTTGATCTGGCCGACCGTCTGTACCACGCTCAGGTCAAGGCTGGTTTGTTGCTGGGTCAAGTTATTCGCTGTCCCGTTGAAGCTTGTAGCCAGGTTGCCCGCCGCGGTAAGCACGCCCTGACGCAACGAGAGATCCGATGGGTTGGCGGAAAGCTGGTTGATGCTGTCAAAGAAATTGGAAATCTGGGTTCCTATGTCGCTGGCGGTAGTGGTGAAGTTAACCTGGGCCTGCTGCAGCGCGGAAGTCAGCGCCGTGAACTGGCCTTGACCCTGGGTCTGCTGCTGGATTTGCGATTCGAGAATCGGGTCGCGAATGCTCTCGATACTCTGCATCGTGACTCCCGTGCCAAAGGTAAGCGGATCGACTACGAGAGGATCGCTCGCTACCAGCACCGGCGTCTCGCGCGAGTAACCCGGAGTATTTACGTTGGCTACATTATTCGTGGTGGTCTGCATGGCGGCCTGTTCGGCAATCAAGCCGCTTAAAGCAGTCGCGAGGCTGGCATTCAGGCTCGACATGATTCACTTCTCCGCCTTCCAGGTGCACCTAGTCCGTCTGCCACCGATGCGCGATTCCGCGCTAATGCAGGACCATAGGTAACGCTTGCCCCCGCCAGCATGTTGGTCAGGACACGCAGTTTGTACCGCGCCCGCGCCAACAGCGCCGCCTGCAGCCGGGCTGCTTCCCGAAGCCTGCCCTCGCTGCGGAAAAGTTCCTCCAGCAGTGCCGCTGTATAAGCGGGAACAATCGCCAGTGCATTTTTCCGAGGCCTACCGGCTGGCGGCATCAGAGCTCGAGGAGCCGCTGCCAAGTCCCGGACAAGATCAACTTGTTCTTTGGTTCCGCCTTCGATGCCATCAATATCCATCGCCAGCAGCGCCTTCCGGCTCCGCTGAAGACTGGCCTCGAGCGCGGCAATCACCGCTAAACGGACGCGTAAGAAATCATCGATTCGCTCCCCGGGGCTGGTGGGAGGATTACGGCAGGAGGCTGGTTCAGTCGGTATCGTTCCAGTCGGTATTGTGTCAGTCGGCATCATGTTCTTAACGCCAGCGTCTTTCAGGCCAACTTGTCTACTCGATGTTCGAGGGGCTCGCTCTCAGGCTCGGGATCTGGCTCGTGATCTTGCTCGCGATTGTGCTCGGGATCGTGCTCCGGCGTCTCCGGCGAAGCCGCATCTGGAGGCAAAGGCGCTGCCCGCCGCCGCTGCTTGGACTGACTTTCTCTCAGCTGACTTTCTCCCAGCGAGGACTGGCCTTGCCCCGCCGGTGTCGGCGACACCGGATCCATGCGGTCTAGACCCGAGATCGATAGGTCAGATGGTTCTATCGTCACAAATGGGCTCTTTGGTGTCCGCCCGCCGGGTTACGCCGCGGTTACCGCCGCGGGGTTTACCAGCATGTGGGCCAGTATCGCGTCGGCCACCGGCTTCGAGCCCGGCTGATAAGTCCCGTCAACGACCACCTGGCGCAACGCGTTCACCCGCTCCTGCCGGACTTCAGGAAACTGCAGCGCCTGCGCCGCCAAAGCTTGAACCGGAAGGTGAGCGCCGGATAGTTGAGCCTGGTCTTCCCCAAGAGCGTCTTCCCCAAGGGCGTTGCTGCTCGTGACCGCACCTGCGGTATTGCCTGTTTGGCTCGGCTGGGCGCTGCGGCCGCTTTCGGGAAGCGGATGTGCTCCCTGAGTTGAATCGATTCTCATACTTGTTTCCCTCCCCCGAATTCTCCTTGCAATTTAACTATCGGCGGGCCATTGGAAAACTTTAATTTTAGTTCGACCGCTTTTGAGAGTTCAGCCTCCCTTTCACCCTTATCTTCTTCTATCAGCAGAAGTTATGGAAACTTTAATGGCCCGGAAGCCGGTGCCGGCGCGGCCGGGGCAAGACCTTCGTGCGCTCCCATGGCATTTCCCAGATGTTGAGTAATCAGGTGAGCAAGTCCGAAGCCGCCTCCCGCAGCCAGCGTCGATGCCAATGCCTGCGTCCCCAGGTAGTTGTAATCGTCCGAGCCGGCAATGGCATCCTGCCCGGGAAGATCAGCAAAGGTTTTTTCCAGAGACTGCAACACCGTGCCGATCAGTTGCGCTTCAAATTCGCGCGCTGCTTTTGGCCCCTTGCCCAGAACGGGTTTGGCCGGAGGTAGCGTCATCGCGGCAGACAGATTCGAAGCAGAAAAGCCGGAAATCGTGCTCATCAGATCACCTCCAACTCGGCTTCGAGGGCTCCAGCGGCTTTGATGGCCTGCAGGATCGAAACCACATCGCGTGCCGTCGCCCCAATCGCCTGCAGGCGCGTCACCAACTCCTCCACGCTGGCACCTTCGTTCAACTCCAGATTGCGGGCTGGCGTCTCCGACGCCCTAAGCTTGGTCTCCGGCACAACCTCGGTTTGCCCTCCTGCCAATGCATTCGGCTGCGACATTGCGTATGTGGTGTTGACCTCGATCGAGAAAGTCCCATGCAGGATCGACACTGCGCCCAAGCGGACATCGCGCCCCATCACCACCGTCCCGGTGCGCTCGTTGACCACAACCTTGGCCTTGCGATGGACGCGCACTTCCAAGTTCTCAATTCGCGCCAGAAGCGCCGGAAGATCGCCGCCGGCTGCGGGAAGCTGCACTTCCACGCGCCGGCTATCGATGACCGTCGCCGCCTGCGTCGCCAGTTCCTGGTTGACCACGCCGGCAACCTCCTCGACGGTGGTGAAGCTGGCTTCGTTGAGCAGAAGCGAGAAGCGGTGGAGCTTCGTCAGATCGAGCGAACTGTCGCGTTCGATCAAGCCTCCGCTGGGAATGCGGCCAACCGTGGGATGATTCACCTGCTTCGAGTTGCCTGCGGATCCAGCGGCATAGCCGCCTACCACGAGCGGGCCTTGCGCCGCGGCGTAGACTTGCCCATCGGCGGCATAGAGCGGCGTCAACAGCAGCAAGCCGCCTTCGAGGCTGCGCGCGTCTCCCGAGGAAGCGACTGTGACGTCGAGCGGCATTCCCGGCCGCGCGAACGGGGGAAGGCTGGCGGTAACAAATACCGCCGCTACGTTCTTAACTTGAACCGTAGTTTGAACCACGTTGGGCGGAATCTCGACCCCCATGCGCTGCAGGATGCTGGCCAGTGTCTGAATCGTGAAGTAAGTCTGTTGCTTGTCGCCTGTTCCCCTGAGCCCCACCACCAGTCCATAACCGATGAGGGAGTTATTCCGGATACCCTCGACGCTCGCCACGTCACGAATCAGCACTTTGTGATCTGCGCTCTGGGTTGCGGCCGAGACAGCAGCGAAGACAACGGTTGCCGCCAGCCCGTAGCGTGCCAAGATTCGAACCGGACCCGCAGCCCGCCGCATGACTTCCTCCTAGAACCCCCAGCTAGAATCCAACCACCCGCAAGATCCATTTCATCACCGGGTTCGGCGAGCGCACGCCTTCACTGATGACGCCTTTGCCCTTAACCTCGACCTCCAGATTGCCTACGCTGTTGGAGGCTACCGTATTGGTGGCGTCAAGATCGCCGGGGCGAACCAGCCCGCGGAGGATAACGGTCTCCCGCTGATCATTCATCATGATCTGCCGCTCCGCCTCGACCACCAGCGTCCCACTCGGCAATAAAGCCGCAACCCGTCCGGTGACGGTCGTGATCAGCGAGGTTTGCGAGGTAGCCTGAGCTTTGCCTGCCAGCACCTGGGTCGAGCTGGGGGAGAACAGGTTGGCCACGCCGCTCGTCTTGATATGCCCGGCCAGTGTGTTAATTCCGGAAGCGGCCGAGAAACTTCGATTGGTAGACACGTCTCCGGCGCTGGTTGACGACAGATTTTGGGCGATGCTGATGGTCACCAGATCGCCTACCCGGGAAGCCTTGTAATCGGCCACGATATTGGCCAGCCGGCCGTTGTCGATCCACAGGCTTCCCGGCGTCGTCGTGGGGGCGATCGACGAAGCCGGCCCCGACATACGCTGAACATATTCGGCCAGCGGGTCGCGTTTCGGGGCGGCAGCTTTGTCCTTGGGCCGAGCTCCGGCGACCGGAATGAGCAGAGCCACTACCGTAAGCCAGACACCCAGTTTCTCCGTCACTCTTCGCATATGCAGCATAGGGTTCACAGATTAGCCTGCAAAATCCCCGCACCGACAACTTGCGCCCGCAGAATTCCCGGCGCGTTCTTGAAGCGCACGCGCACGAACTGTCCCATTCCTCCCGCATCCAGGCAGGTCACGGGCAACACCACACGAATGCCCCCCTGTTGCCAACTGAGAGTTACCGTCTGGCCGGGTTTTACCATCCGCCCGGCGGCGCTGGTACTCGCCTGTGCCGCGCCCTGCAGACCTCGAGGACCGGGCTCGGGCGCGCGATGCAGTTTTTCAAAAGCAGCGGCCCCGGAAATCTTTCGTTCCCGAGTCCAGACCAAGAATGGAACACAATCCGCCGGCTGGGCGCAGCGCAGGGTGAACTCCCAGCGCAGCAAAGCCGTGTTCCAAACGCTCTTCGTTAGTTCGAGAGGTGTGTCTTCAGGGATGCCGGGCGCTCCCGAGCAATTCAGTTCTTTCTGCCAACTCGTCCTCTGCCAACTCGTAAAAGGAGGGCTTGCCGTATCCGGCAGGGATACGGCGCCGGCAACGAATCCTGCAATCTCTCGGCAGGACTTCGTCGCCGCGGCACGCTGTATGACGATGCGATCGGGAATCTTAATGCGAACTGCGCTCTCTGGCTTCTTGCTCGGATTCTCAATCGCATTCTCATTCTCATTCTTATTTTCTATCGCTAACCCCGCCAGCAATTGGCGTACTTCGCGGCCTTCGAGTACGCGGACGCTGCCCGCCCGCGGCGCCGCACCGAGACTTATCTGCGACGCTGCCTGCTGAAATCGCGAACAAGTGCCATGAGTCAGCAGGTCGGCCAGGCTTAGCGCTCCTTTCGCAGCCTCGACATGGGATTGCACTGCGAGCTCGGAGCAGATGGATTCGGCTTCACAGCTGAAGGAGGCGACCGCCAACACTCCGGTGATCAGCACTCTGGCAAGCTGTCTCATTGAATACCCTCTTCAGTGATTAGTGATTATTGATTCCCGCTAGCCACACCGCGTCAGCGGCCGAGATTGTTGATGGTTTGCAGCATTTGGTCGGCGGCATTCACCACTCTGGAGCTGGCTTCGTAGGATCGTTGCGCCACGATCATGTTCACGAACTCGGTGACCACGCTGACATTCGACTGCTCCAGCATCCCCTGCACGATGGTTCCCAGCCCTTCGCTGCCACCCGGCGCACCCACCACAGGGTCGCCCGACGCCGTGGTCTGCAGAAACAGATTGCTGCCCGTGCTGTTGAGTCCTCCAGGATTGTTGAACAGGGCCAGCTGCAGCGTGCCCACCTGTTGTGCCGCGGTCTGTCCCGCCAAAGTCACACTGACGGTGCCATCGGAGCCGACTGTGACCGAGGTTGCACCGGTAGGAATGGTGATCGAGGGCTGCACCGCATCGCCATCCTGATCTACAAGATTTCCCTGCCCGTCGGTATGAAAACTTCCTGCACGCGTATAAGCAGTTTGGCCATCGGGCAAAAGCACCTGAAAAAATCCTTGTCCTTGAATCGTCAGGTCAAGAGGATTGCCGGTCTGGCTGAAATCGCCCTGCAGTTGAATGACTTCCGAAGCGGCCGAACGCGTTCCCAGGCCTACCTGCAAACCCGCCACCACGGTGGTCTGCTGCGTGGCCGCCGCGCCCGGCATGATCAGGTTTTGATAGATCAAATCTTCAAATTGCAAGCGGCGGCTGCGAAACCCGGCGGTACTCGAGTTCGACAGATTGTTGGCGATGTTGTCCAGGTTGAGCTCCTGGGCAGTCATGCCGCTGGCGGCGGTATAAAGTGCGCGCATCATAGGATTTCTCTCCTCGTTTAGACTGTCATCCTGGGCGACATGCTTTTTCGTCGCCGAGGGACCTAGGCGTGCCGCGCGAACATTCTCGCGTTCTTTGGGAGAATGCGAAGTCGCGCGTCGGGCGCGCTTCCCTACACTTTCGGCAGATCCTGCACTGCAGTCTGGTTGAGCTGGCTGTCGAAGGCGCTCATGACTCGGGAAAGCATCTCAGCGTTGCGCTGTACACTGATCAACTGCACCACTCCCTCCATCGCACTCACGTTGGAACCCTCCAGCATGCCCTGTTCGACGGATGATTCGGCGGCCGTGACTGCGGAACCAGCCGGCGCGCTGTAGGTAGCATTGCCCGCAGCAGTTAAATTCGTTCCCGAAGGAAACTCCGCCAGCCGCAATTTGTCCACCACTGTGCCGTCGACGGATATTGTTCCGTCAGCGCTGATCATCACTTTCCCGCTGGGCATGGTGACTGGCCCTTGCTCGCCCAGGACAGCGTTGCCCTGGCTGGTGACAAGTTGTCCGGCATCGGTGAGGTGGAAGCTGCCATCGCGGGTGTAGAGAATTCCTTGCGCCGATTGCACCGCAAGGAAGCCAGTGCCCGCAACCGCCACGTCCAAAGGGTTGCCCGTGGGTGCGAGGCTGCCGGAGGTCAAGTCAAGGCGGCTCCCGCCTAAAACGCCGAAGTTGTTTACCGCCTTGTTTAAAGATGTGTTTACAGCATTCGCGCTCCCTGATCGGTTGCCGGCCAGCAGGGAGCGAAATGTCGTCTGCTGTCCGCGGTAGCCAGTCGTCGAGAGGTTCGCGAGATTATGAGCGACCAGCTCCAACGCCTGGGTCTGCGCCGCCAGGCCCGCGCATGCCGCATAGTAACCGCTATCCATGATGTGTCCCCTCCCGCATATTGAGAAGCACTCCGCGTTCCAATTGCGCATGGAGATGCCATTCGTCTAAGTGCTTGAAACGCTGACGAAGCGGAGAACAATGCAAGAGGATTTTAAGATTGAAGCGGTCGGGGGAAGATTTTGCCGGATGACAAAATGACCCACGGCAAAGTCTTCCGGTCTTTCGTTCTTTCGGCTTCGGGAGCGGAAAGAGCAGAGCGGCGGCGGCCGGCTGTCTGCAGTCATATAGGATATCGACGCGATCGGGAGGGACTCTAGAGCGGGGCTGGAACCAGCGCACGCGAAAAAGATGAATGGTCTTTGCTGTCGCCGCTAGGATCGGAGGCGCTGAGCACAAGATTCACCGCATCGTGTCCCGGCCGTTCCAACCGGACCCAGAGATATTTTCCGCATCGTGCCATGCGGATTTCTTCGGCATGTACCCTTGCGGTATAGCTGCCGATGATGCGAGCGCATTCGGCCGCGTCTTCCACGCCATCGAGAATGACATCTTTCGAAACGCGACGCCTGGCCAGAGCCTGCAGACTCTTCTGTAAACTGCCAGAGCTCACCAGACAGGACTCAGTGTGATAGCCCAGCATCTGCTCGATGGCGTAGAGCGCGGTGTAATCAATGCCCTCGCTGAAGGCAACCAGCAGTGTGCCGGTAGCCATAACCAAATCGACCGGGATCATTTGGAATGACTCCAGCAAGAGCGCGGGAATCGGGGGAAAATGGCTTGCACCAATCTCCCCCAAATCTACCTTTAACACGGGGCACGACCATTGCCGGGCCAGGGCGGCGGTGATTTCGCGTTCAGTGACGAAGCCCAACTCTTCGAGCCATGCTCCGATTTTTCCGCGGCCGGCGGCCCGCTGTGCCTCGAGCGCCGTGCGCAGTTGTTCGGCTGTGAGTTGCCCGCGCGAGAGCAGCAGCAGCCCCAGCGGAATGCGGTGGGAGGCAATTGCGGCATGGCAAGGGACGGGACGCGCCCGTCCAAAAACTTCGATCAGCGCCAGCTCCAGGCACTCCGTCCGGCAATATCGCAGACCTTGCATCCGTATGCCTCGGGTGCGGCGGCGCATGCGGTGCCACCGGCTGCGGGCGTGGACGCAGTCGCAATACGCACACAGCGGCGCCAGCTTTTCTAATAGACCGCTACGCCAAGCCCTCAAGGATTTCATGCTGCTACGCACGGACCACTCTCCAGCACCTGCCCGCCATCTTCTGTTAAAACGTACTCTGTTAAAAACGTGCTTTGTTAAACATGCTCTGCGAAACTTGTTCTGAGAGACAGCCTCTGCGAAACAGCTTCTGCTAGCCATGTCCGATCGGAGACACTTCCGTTACCCGCAAACCATAATTTCCATCGATCACCACCACTTCTCCGCGGGCTATCAGCCGGCCATCGAGCAAGAGTTCGACCGGTTCCTGTACTCTGCGGTCCAGTTCCACCACCGTGCCTGGATTGAGATCGAGGACCTCGCGCAAAAGAAGAGTCTTCGATCCAAAGCGCAAAGTCATCGCCAGCTGCACATCCATTAACCGATCCAGCGTACCCGTATCCTGGCCGGAGTTGGTGGATGGGGCAGGGCTGAATGAAGCGGTTGGCGCGCTCGCTGTTTCGGCTTTAGAGGCTGCAGCTTTTCCCGTCTTCAATTGCGCCACCAGGGCAGCGCTTAAGCCGAATTCCATCGCCATGCCCGCAGTCCCAGGATCTCCAGCCCGCAGCCAGAAGGTTGCAGCCGGAGGCCAGGAAGGCGCGGCCAGTGTCATCCCGACGGCCAGTTGCAGGTGGCGCAGCTGCAGAACCAGGACCCAACCGATCCCGTCGATCCTTCGCAGTTCGTAGGACAGTTGGCACAGTTTAGCGAGCTGAGCGAAGTCACCTCTATTTACACTTTGTTGCAGGGGTTTGTTCCTGCAACCACAGGCTCGGGATCGAGCGGAAGCACTGCTCCGGCAAGTGGCGCTGCCAGCAGTGGCGGGACCAACAACAGTGCGACGGACGCTGTAATGGCGGCTGCAGCTTCCGCGCTGACGCCTTCCGCGCTTCCCTCTCTTGGTGCTCTTTCAAATGCTCTCCGGATGCACTGCTAGTGCTACTCCGGTCGCGCTCTCGAGCTTCTCCATCGCCACCCGCGCAATGCCCATCAAAAGCATGGGGTCGACCTGAGCTTCGCGGTGCAACACTTTGCGGGCAATACTCAACGCCAGTTGCACGGCCTCCGCTTCGATTTTCTGATAATAGGCCGCCCGCTCCCGGGAAAAGTCCGCCAGCGCCCTAGCTACCGCCGATCGCTCCTGAGCCAGCCTTTCCTCAAACTTGGTGCGAGCCTCGATCTCGCCCTGCTGGCGGCCCAGTTCCTTCGCCTGGGCTGCGAATGGCGCCGGATCGGCCGCGCCGCTCTCCCCCCTGGCGGGAGAAGACTTCTGCCCGCCCGCCGGAATTCCTACTTCGTAACCCCCTGGAATCCCTACTTCGTAATAAGAGAACGGCGATACCTCCGGCAACGGGCCCGTCCGAGCCCCCTCGGCCCGGGGCGCCATCTGGACCCGGCTAGGAGACGAACTCATCTTCTCCCTCCTGGGTCAGCGTCAGCTTGCCTTCGGCTTCCAGTTTGCGCGCGACCCCGACGGCCTCCAGTTGCGCCCGGTTGATCTCGCGGGACTTTACCGGTCCCAGCACTTCCATATCTTCCTTCAGCATTTCTACGGCGCGCGAGGACATCGACTTGAAAATGTAGTTCTTCAATTCTTCCGAGGCGCCGCGCAGGGCGGTGGCGAGCGTCTTCTTATCCATCTGTCCCAGCAGTTCGCGGATGCCGGCCTCGGGCACGGTCAGCAGATCCTCGAAGGTGAACATCAGGTTGCGGATCGAAAGCGCTAGCTTGGGATCCTCGGTCTCAATCGCCTGCAGAATATCCTTGCCTGCCTTGGCGTCCAGCCGGTTCATGAGGTCGGCGACGCCGCGTAGCCCGGCGTAGGCCCGCCGGCTCTGTTCGCCCAAAGCCTCCAGCCGCTTGCGCAGAACCAACGCCACCCGCTGCGCCATCTCCGGTGAGAATTGCCGCAACTGGGCCAGCCGTTTGATGGTCTCCGCCCGCAACTCCGCAGGCAGCTTCATCAGCACCGTGGACGCCTGCTTGGCCTCGAGATGGGCCAGGATCAGTGCGATGGTTTGGGGATGCTCGCCTTCGATTAACTTCGCCAACTGCTCGGGATCCGCCTTGCTTAACGAATCGAGCTTGCTTCGGCTGAGCTCGGCCACCTGCGCGGCGTGGCGCAACACTTCGCTCGCGCCCTCCTTCCCGAAAACTTTCACTAATAGCCGATTCGCATATTCCGTCCCTCCCCGGCTGATGTAGTCACCCGCCAACACCAGCTTGTGAAACTCCTCCAGCACCACCAGCGCAGCCTCGGGTCTCACTTGATCGAGGCGGGCAATCTCCTGCGTGATCTGTTGCATTTCCGCCTGCGGCAGATGGCGGTAGATCTCGCTGGCCGCGTCTTCCTCCAATAAGACCATGAGGATGGCGGCCTTGCGCAAACCGGTGGCGGGGGCGGCGGGCACTAACCTTGGTCCTCTCTTACCCATGATTCGACCAGGCGGCTGGCCGCCGCGGGCTCCGCTTTCACTTTATCGGTGAGCATCTTCTTGAGATCGGCGGTCCGCCTTCCCTCTGTCTGTCCGGCCTCTACCTGCGGGTTCAGCGCCGCGGACCCGGGCAGTGTCGGGGCTGTACTCCGGGAGCCGATTTTTCCCGGGAGCTCGCGGAACGCAGTCACCGCCAGCTTCTTTACCGGCCGCAGAATCATGAGATAGACTACGAGAAACAGCGCCGCCAGCGCCACATAGCGCAGTATCCATGACCAGGGCTCGATCATTCGCCGCCAGTGCTCGGATTTTTCCGGCGCAGCAGGAGTTTCAAGGGGCATCTCCTGAAACGAGAGGTTCTCAACTGCCAGCACGTCGCCGCGTTGCGGGTCTATGCCAATGGCGGCGCTGGCCAGTTGTTCAATCTGTTTCATCTCATCGCTGGTGCGCTTGCGCCGGGCCGTGGTTCGCTTGCCCGCCTGCTCGGTGACCTCGACAGCATCATCCACCAACACCGCCGCGGCAATCCGCCGCACCCGTCCGGCAGGCTCCATGGTGTGGTGCAGGCTTTTGCTGATGGCATAGGTCGTAGAGTCCGACTTGGAGGCGGAATGCTCAGCGGCCGAGGCCAGCGCGGCAG
>JBARKD010000893.1:0-4371 GCA_049800615.1 Acidobacteriaceae bacterium
GGGTGGGATGCCACTGCTTTTCACCCGAGGCCCTTCCCCGCAATTTCTGCTTATCCCACCCTTCGCAGAAAGCGCGAAGGATGGGGCACCCGATCCTTGGTCGCTGGTGACCGAGTTCTCACGCAGACACTTCAGCCCCGCCGTCAAATCGATTAGAAGACCGGCTTCAGAAGCCGCTGAGGGTACAATTTCCGCCCCTAGACAAAATTGTCATCCCGAGCGCAGTCGAGGGATCTGCAGTCGACCTGACTCGCCACCGAACCTGCCGTGAAACCCTTATCCAGCAGGCTCTTTTCTTCAGCAGGAATGAACGACGGAGCTTGCATGGGAACCAGCATTCGAGTCGCTCCGCCGCACCTGCATCTAGCTGCGAAGTCGTTCAAGCTTGCTGATCGGACACGGCAGACCTCCTCTCGGCGAGAACAGCTATCTCCCAACTTGCTTTAACATGAGCAATGTGGGAGACAGCCAAAAGCATCCAGCCGCTTCTCCGCTTCGGGTGCCCACCCTGGATCTTTCGCGTGAGTATAGGGTTCTCGAACCCTTGCTCCTCGAGGCTGTCCAAGCGGTCTTTTCGACGCAAAGTTTCATCCTGGGTCCCCAGGTAGCCGAATTTGAGCGCCTGGCTGCCGCAAAGTGCGACGTGGCCCATGCCGTAGGCTGTTCCTCCGGCACGGATGCCTTATGGCTGGCGCTCGCAGGAGCAGGCATCGGTCCAGGCGATGCGGTTATCACCACGGCCTTCAGCTTCTTCGCTTCGGTAAGCTCCATCCTCCGCGCCGGCGCGCGGCCCCTCCTCGCCGATATCGACCCGGAAACCTTCAACCTGGATCCTGCGTCGGTCCAGTCCAGCCTTGAACCGGCGGTACGCGCCATCCTTCCTGTCCACCTCTATGGCCAAACCGTCGACTGGGAATGCTTTGAGCGCTTACGCCACCAGCACGGCGTGCTCCTGATCGAAGACGCAGCCCAGGCCTTTGGCGCCACCTGGGATGGCCGCAAGGCGGGTGCCCTGGGTGACGCTGCGGCTTTTAGCTTCTATCCCACCAAGAACCTCAGTGCTGCCGGAGACGCCGGCATGGTGACCACCGGCTCGGAAGAAATTGCCAGGCGCATTGCTCTTCTCCACGTCCATGGAATGGGCCGCCGCTATTACCACGACGAGCTCGGTTGGAATTGCCGCCTGGATACTCTGCAGGCCGCGGTCCTGCTCGTAAAGCTCGGCTTTATCGATGCTTGGAATGCGGAGCGGCGCCGGCTGGCCGAAAATTATGGCGAACTCTTTGAGCGCGCCGGCCTCGTCGACCCCGGGCCCTATCCGCAAAACGGAGTGGTATTGCCCAAGACACGACTCCACGCCACGCACGTTTTTCACCAGTATGTCATCAGGGTGCGTCGTCGCGACCAGATGAAATCCTTTCTGCGCGACCGCGGAATAGCCTCGGAGGTTTACTATCCTTTACCCCTCCATGAGCAACCGGCATTGCTCTGCCTGGGATACCCCAGAGGGTCCTTTCCGGAGAGCGAACGCGCTGCGGCCGAGGTACTGGCGCTGCCCATGTTTGCCCAGCTCACCTTTGATGAACAGGAAATTGTCGTGGCCGCGATTGCTGACTTCCTGAGCTGATTTCTTTGGCAAAAGAACTCAAGGTAAGGGCTTTGGTTCCGGGTTAGCCTGTCACGCCTACGCGCCCCTCGCAGCTTTTCCCTTACCTCGATGATGGGCATGCGCTCCCGTTGCCATCGCCCTGGCCGGCGCGGGCCTCGTGTTTGGCGCTGCACCCGCCGTAACGCGCTTCACCAAACCGGACTCAAGCTGATACTTCAGGATTTCCGTCTCGGCAGGCCTGGCTACCCCCGTTGCCGCATCCACCTTGCCCTCGTCACTGCTGGCCACGGTGATGGAAAATTCCGGCACGGTCCCGCCCTGCGCGTTCTTGCCAACACTGATCGTGACCGGCAGATAACCCTCGATACTGCGCTGGCGGTAGGCTGTCTCGTATCGATGCTTCTTTACATTCCAGGTAAACACGCGCACCTGGTTGAAATCGTAAGGAAGCCCGTCCTTGTAAGCATTTGTAACCGAAACGTATTCCGGCACCATCTTGTCCGGCAGGGAAGATTCCGGATCATAGACCTTGGTCAGCACATAGGCGCCGACGATCTTTTGCCCCTCGGAATAGCCCCCGATTGCATCGGGAACATCGACATCCAGCCGGCGCGAGAGCATCCAACCGACCTCGCCCTTGCTGTTTCTGACCAGCCACCAATCCTCCATCGGAACCGTCGGTTCTCCCGGCAGGGACGCTTTTGCGCCGCTCGATGCCCCCGCCTTGCTCACCTTTTTTGCCGCCGCTGCCGGATGCGGCACAGTCAGAAATCCTTGCGGCGGAGCCGGCTTGGGTACCGACGCTCGTAGCAATAACTGAAGCTTTTCATTTTCCGGAAGTAAATAGAACCGTTCTGTGTCGCGACCCGGCTTTACGTGCAGGTAAAGATCATCACGCAGCACCCCGGTCGCCACCACGGGATCGTGCGAATGCTCTTGCTGAAGCGCCGCGAACTGGTCATAGGTCGCCTGGTCGATGACCATGTGGTCTTCAATCCAGCCGACCTCCCCTTTGCTCGTCTTCACCTTAAGAAACCGGCGTCCGTGCTCGACTACTTGCAGTGCCTCTCCATTGGTGACCAAAGCGATTCGATTTGATACAGCCGCAACCCGATCCCTCGAATAGGTCTGCTTGGCCACAACGTAGGCCATCTCCGGCTTCATTTGCTGCCGCAGATGGGTGCAGCCGCTTAGCCCGGTGACTACGGCAGCGCAGATTGTGAGATTAACCAGCCAGCGCAATCCCGTGCGGCGGAGGAGCGACAAAACGGCGAACATAGAAGGAGCGTAGTCCCCCTGTCAACATTAGACCATCGAGTTCAGAGAAAAAAATCCAAGGGCCCGGTGTTGCTATGGTCTCACCCGCTCTCCTTCGTCAAATGGCGCAGGGGTTGTACGAAGGCCCGAAATGTTTTCGCAAAAGGGTCCTTCCCCCGGCCCTTGCAACTTTCGTGGTACCCACTCTGACCGTTAGACTAGCATTCGCCGAAGCCGGCACTGCCTCGCCTAAGACAGTCCGCCACAGTTGCATTTGCCGGGAGGAAAGATCCGTGCGGCGGCCGGTGCCGCTTAATTCGTCGCCACGATAACCAGCGGATTCGTCGGGTCCGTGCCCGTCGTCGCGGTGGAAATGGGGTCCAGCTTCCCGGCCGTGGTGGCGTCGAAGCTGTATAGCTGGACATCGCTATTCCCGGTAGTCCCGTTGTTGTTTCCCGAATTGATTACAGCCAGATACTTCTTGGAATTGTCCGCCACCATGGCAATCGGCAACTGCCCTCCCGACGAAAAAGGCGATCCGGCCACTGCGGCGAGCGTGCCCGAGGTCGGGGTCAGGGTGAAGGCGCTGATATTGTTGCTGCCCTTGTTGGCAACATAGACATAACTTCCCGTCTTATCCAGGACCACACCAGTTGGTCCCGTACCTACCCCGTACGGCGAGCCGGAGATCTCCTTGAGCGAACCCGAGGCGCCAATACTCAACACGCGCAGCCCTGTATTGATCTCGGCGACAAACAAAAACAGCGAACTCGGATCGCTTGCCAGTCCGCCATCCGACGGGCTGGTTGAAGTGCTCGTGGGTAGCAAAACGGACGGAGATGAGCCTACGGCGAGCGCGCCCCCCGTTCCCAGCGTCAGGATCTGCACCCCCAGCGTGCCCAGCGAAACATACACGTACGCGTTATTCGGGGTAATCAACATCCCCGTGGGCGTGACGATGGTCGCAGTCGAACTGTTGCCCGTGTAGAGCGGTAACGGAGAGCCCGCGACTGCTGTCAAAATCCCGGTGGAAGTGTCGATGGCGTAGATAGCGATAGCCTGTGTCTGGTTTGAGACCGAAATACCGGTGGCCAGCAGATAGCCGCCCGTGGTGTCGACCTGCATCGCCGTCGCCACCACATCCTGGGCCAGCGAATTGCCGCTATTCAAAATTGAAATCGAGCCATTGCTGTTGATCGCGTAACCGTAGATGCCATTGGTTGTGCCCGCGTACAGAAACGTATTGGCTGGCGTCAGCGCCAGCGACTGCGCCGCGATTCCGTTGTTGTAGGGGGAGCCCGATAGCACGGTAAATGCCCCGGTGGTGGTGACCCCGAACCCGGCAAAGTATGTATCGCTTCCGTTGGCAACATAAAGGTAGTCGCCCGTGACCGTCCCGCCGCCGCCGTTGTTCGTCTGAGGAACAAAAAAACCACAACCAGTTAAACCAAGAAGCAGCACAGAAAACAAACCTTGAAATCGGCGCATCGATGTCCCTTACCGGT